>JAZGEV010000049.1:0-44485 GCA_036478895.1 Flavobacteriaceae bacterium
ACAGAATCGTAAATGCCATCGTTATCGCTATCGCCATCAATTAAAATTGAAGTTGTATTGGTGATAATTGCTTCATTAAAATCGAAATAAATTGAAGCTGTATTTGTTAAGGTATCTCCAAGTGTACTTGAACTTAATGGTTTAATTTTATAAATGATGTAACCGTGACTGTTTGGTTCATCATTTGTACTGTCGGGCAAATTGATGTTGTCAAAAATAAATTCTGCCGTATCATTATTTAGTTGAACATAGCCAGTATGGCTTAATGAAACCAATTGAAAGGAATCCAAATCATGTGAGTTTTCAATCACATCCACAACATTTACATTTATAGCTTCGGCAGTTCCTGTATTTTGAAAACGAATCATATAATATATATAGTCACCTAACTCAGTATCTAAAACAACGTCACCTTTTAAAGATTGTTTGTCATTGGGATCATAAGATCCAACAACTTCTAAATTTAATTGATATTGATTGCTATCTGGAAATGCATCTCCAGTTATTGGATTTATGGTTGTGCTTGTTTGAATGTATTCGCCAATATTTACAGTTGGTGGCGGTAAAACATTAAAAGTAGCGTAAATAACAGTGCTTTCAAAAGGATACATATTAGTGTAATTCCATTGTATTTCTCCATTGGACTGAACATCAGGAGTCACTGTAGCAGATAGAAATGTTAATTGCGTATCGTCAAAATTAAATTTAAAATCACCACTTTTTATGGTAGTTCCAATATTGTGATAACGCAATCTGTATGTAATATTAAAACCAGGTCTAGGTGGCGCTAATGGTGCGAAAGATGTTGCCATATCATCTATGGTTTGTGTTGAAAAGACACAAAAATCAATGATTTCTTCATTGCCAATGCCTGTGAAATTAACATTAAAAGTTGTAGGGTTTGGTGTGTAATATGCAACATTAGTTATGAGTTCTACTGTAAAATTTCCATCCATAACAAACAGTTGATAATCGCCATTGGCATCTGTAAACGTAGTGTAAGTATCCACACCATTTGTAACTTTTATTTTAACGTTATCCATTTTATGAGAATTATCAGAGCAATCAATGCCAACAATATCAATAGATACATTTCCTTTAATCTTGTTTTTATAGGTTTCGTTACAAACTAAAGTTAAATCTTCAAAAGTAGTACATGTGCCACCATTGTAATTGATATTATTGATACCTCCTGTAAATAAATAATTGCATATATTGGCTGTATGACAAAGCGTTAAATTTGGGTTTAAATAAATTAATAGATCTGAAATAGTTGTTTCATCAATACCAGATAAGCTAGTGATAGATTGCAAATTTGCATTATCTTCAATATGAATATCTCCATTGATACCTGTAATGTTCTCTAAGCCGTTTAGACTTGTAAGCGCACTATTTCTATCGCAATAAAAATGACCATTTAAGCTTGTTATTTGATTTAGGCTAGTGATGTTAGATAATTGCGCATTATGATCAATATATAGTCCGCCATTAATACTGTTTAAACTTGGAATGCCGTTTAACGATGTTAAATGGTTACTATATAATATTTTAAAATCACCACCAACACTTTGCAGGGATGAAAATTCACTTAAATCGGTCATTTTTATATTTTCAACAGTAAAATCACCACCAACGCTTATTAAATTTTGTAAAAAGGGAATGCTAGTGATCACTTTACTGTCAATCAGCACATTACCACCAACTGAAGTTATACTTCCTAAACCATTGATTGTTACAGAAAAATTGTCAGGTAAACTGTTATTGTCCCAAATGCTAATTAAAAAATCGCCAGGAATGGATGTTAAATTAAAATTTAAATCAATACTACCATTAAAAAAATGAGCCATTGAATAACTAAAATTATTTCCCAAAGATGTAATATTGTTTAATGGTGTTAAATCCACAAAACGAGCTTTTGTTAGATTAATGCTGCCACCAATTGTATTTAGATTTGATAAAGGTGCAATTGATAAAATGCTGGTTTCTGATAAAACTAAATCTCCACCTATTTCAGTTAGGTTTTCTAGGCCTACTAGGCTTTGTAACCATAAATCGTAAATAATTTGAAAATTGCCTTGAATGGTTTCAATATTTTGTAAAGGGACTAAGCTAGTAACATGACTAGAAGCATTTCCATCTATAATAACACTTCCTGCAATTTCAGTACAATTTGGGTATTGTACTAAAAAATTATCAATTTGTGCCTGATTGTTAAATGTAACTGAGCCAGATGGGCATTGAGAAAAAACATTTAGTTGAATTATAAAAAAAAGTATTAAAAGCGCTTTGATTTTCATAAGTAGTATTTTTTTTTACTTTGCAAAGATAATTGAAAATGTTCTTAAAACTTCATTAATATTATGTTAAAAAAAATATATTTGCAGCCCAATAAAATAAGAATGAAATATAAAAAATTAACATCGCAACAGTTAAACGAAATGCACGAAGAATTCGCCATTTTTCTAGCAACTCAAAAGATTGACACCGATAAATGGCAAGAGATAAAAGATTCCAATCCAGAAATGGTAGAAGAAGAAATTAACTTGTTTAGTGATTTGGTTTGGGAAAAAGTATTAGGTAAAATTACGTACTTAAGTAATTTTTCTTTAAATGAAATGAATTTATTTCGTTTTGATAATGAATACATACAACGTATTGTTATTAAATGCTCAAAAGAGAAATTTGATTTTTCCAAGAAAGAAGATTATCAATGGTTCATCAATAATTCTAAAGACACTACTATTTCGTATTTAAAAGGACAAAAAGTATATTCTAAAGAAAAAAATTTAGAAATTTTTGATTTAATTGAAAAAGGATGTACAATGGATAAAGGTGAATTGTATGAACTTATTTATAAAATGATTGGATAGTTTTAATTGTCAGTTGTCAGTGTTCGTTGGTTAGTATTCAGTTTTTTATTTATACTCAGGACAATCCTTTAAAAAAAGATATGTTTTATTTTTAAAATCCATCTGGCAAAAAAAATGTTCTAATCCATTTGTTACGATTAAGTATTTGGCGTTAAGAGTCATATTGTAACGTGCAATTTGATCAAAAGTGGCTTGTGTTATTTTAACTTTTGGCGCTTTACATTCTACAATTATTTGATGTTCTCCTTTGTTATTAAACACCAATATGTCGAATCGTTTTTTAAGATTATTAACCTTAATTTCTTTTTCAACAGCAATTAAGCTAACAGGATATTTCTTTTCTTTAATCAAAAATTGAATAAAATGCTGCCGCACCCATTCTTCGGGAGTCAAAAAAATGTTCTTTTTACGTATCACATCAAAAATATAATGTTTCTTATTTTTAAGTGTAATTTTAAACGGATATGTTGGTAAATTTAATTCAAACATTGTACAAATATACCATTCAATTGTAAATTAAATTTACTTTATTTGTAATTAAATCAAACTAAAAATGCAAGTATTAAAATTTGGAGGCACTTCGGTAGGAACTACTAAAAGTATGTTAAATGTTATGGAAATCATCTTGAATGCTGGAGAACAAGATAGAACAATTGTTTTAGTTTCTGCATTTTCGGGAATTACTAATAGATTATTACAGGCAACAGAACAAGCCAAAAATGAAAATAATCGCTATAGAATTACTTTAGATGAAATTAAGTACAAGCATTATGATCGTATTGACGCCTTAAAAATAGATAATAAAGAGGCAATGGAACAATTTGTTGATGAAGAAATTGAATTGGTTTCAGAACTTTGTAGAGGTATTTATTTAACCAAAAGTATTCCACATAAAACCGAAGCCGAAATTGTTAGTGTTGGCGAAAAACTATCATCCTATATATTAGCAAAAGCTCTAAATTTTCCTCATAAAGACAGTCGAGGTATAATTAAAACCTCTTCAAAATATAACAATGCAACGGTAGATTTTAAGCAAACAAATGCAAATATTAAAGACTATTTTTCTAAAACAACCGATGCCGTTACCATTCTTGGTGGTTTTATTGCAAGCAATAAGGATAATGAAACGACAACTTTAGGTAGAGGCGGATCAGATTATTCAGCATCCATTTACGCAGCTGCTTTGGACGTTAAAAAATTAGAAATTTGGACCGATGTAAGTGGTCTATATACTGCAAATCCAAAAATTGTAAAAACAGCATTTCCAATAGCCCAAATATCTTATTTGGAAGCTATGGAATTATCTCATTTTGGCGCTAAGGTGATTTATCCACCAACCATTATACCTGTGTTGGAAAAGAAAATTCCAATACACATAAAAAATACATTTAAACCCAATGAAAATGGCACCTTAATAAGTGAGGAAATTGTAAAAAGAGAGCGCACAATTACAGGAATAAGTCATATAGAAAATATTGCTTTAATAACGTTAGAAGGTAATGGAATGATTGGAATCCCAGGGTTTTCAAAACGTTTATTTGAAGCTTTATATTATGAAAAAATTAATGTGAAATTAATTACGCAAGCATCGTCTGAGCATTCTATTTGTATTGCTATTTCTAGTGACGATGTGTCTAAAGTTTCTCAAGTTGTCAATCAGGCTTTTGAATACGAAATCATAACTAAAAAAGTGTTGCCATTACAGGTGGAAACTAATTTGTCAATTGTAGCAATTGTTGGTGATCAAATGAAATCACATTCAGGTATTACTGGAAAATTATTTGCTGCTTTAGGAGATTATAATATAAATGTGCGTGCCATTGCACAAGGATCTTCAGAAAAAAATATTTCGGTTGTAATTGATACAGATAATACAAGTAAAGCCTTAAATTCGTTGCATGATTCGTTTTTTGATAACCAAATAAAACAAGTGAATTTATTTGTTGTAGGTATTGGAAATGTTGGTGGAAAATTACTCGATCAAATTAAAGATCAGCAAACATATTTGCATGAAAAATTGCAAGTAAATTTAAGAGTTGTCGCAATAGCAAACTCTGCAAAAATGATATTTAATAAAGAGGGAATTAATTTAAGCAATTGGGAAAAATCCTTAAACGAAGGAGAAGTTTCTAGTTTTAAAGAATTTTATGACATGACTAAATCTCTTAATTTGCGACATAGTATTTTTATTGATAATACCGCAAATGCAGATATAGTGAATTTTTATCCAAATTATTTAAAAGCTGGAATTGGCATTGTTGTGTGCAATAAAATAGCGTGCTCTTCATCATATAATATGTACAAGAAATTACAAGAATTATCAAAAACGCACAAAGCACCCTTTTTATATGAAACTAATGTTGGTGCAGGTTTACCAATTATTGATACTTTAAAAAATATGATTTCTAGTGGTGATGAAATCAATGAAATTCAAGCCGTATTGTCGGGCAGTTTAAATTTCATTTTTAATAATTATAATGCTACCGATGATAATAAATCCTTTTATAAAATAGTGAAACAGGCAGGTGTTGAAGGTTTTACTGAACCCGATCCTCGCATCGATTTAAGTGGTGTAGATGTGATGCGTAAAATATTAATATTAGCGCGCGAAAGTGGTGTTGAAATGGAGTTGTCTGATATTGAAAACAATTCTTTTTTACCGCAATCTGCTCAAGATGCAACGAGTGTTACAGAATTTATGAAGGTTTTAGAAAGTGAATCTACTCACTTTAATAAAATGTATGAAGCCGCTACAAATAATAATTGTCGTTTAAAATATGTTGCGTCCTTTAAAAATGGAAAAGCAAAAGTAAGCTTAGAAGAAATACCAGTTAACCATCCGTTTTATAATTTAGACGGATCTGATAATATTGTATTGTTTTACACCAAACGTTATGAAAAACAGCCTTTGGTTGTAAAAGGCGCTGGCGCTGGCGCTGATGTGACAGCTTCTGGATTATTTGCCGATATTATTCGTGCTAGCCGTTTTTAATAATACGTTTTACAAGTTTTAAACCTATTTCTACAACTTCAATAATCACAGATTTTGGCATATTTTTTTTCAATTTATTTGATGATTTTGAGTAGTTATAAAGAAGCTCTTTTAATGCTTTGCTTGATAATAATTCTGCTTTTAAAATTGCATCACATGCTTGGTTTATAGATATGTGTAAAGAAAGTTCGTGGTCTTTAATAGCGATTAATAAATTATATATTGCATAAAAAACCAGACTGACTTCTTTCGGTAAATCCCAGTCATTATCTTGTATAGCTGTAATTGGTTCTGTAAAAGTATCAAATAATATTTTTAAATCGTTTTGTTTTGAATTGGGGTTTTTAAATTCTTGATTTACGGTTTGTAATGCTTTTTCAAGAAGATTTCCTTTAATAGTTTGGTGAGTTCCCGTAACTGATTCAGTATAGCTTAATTTGTTGTTTATAGCAAATTTTGTCCATATTGGTAAAGCGATACTAATAAGTTTTAGCGCTATTTCAATTTGATTTTTTTTAGTTAAATTCTCTATGTAATTTTTTAAAGTCATTTATTCGTGATGGTAAGGCTCGTTTTTAATAATGGTAAAACCTCTATAAATTTGTTCCACAATAAATAAACGAACCATTTGATGTGAAAAAGTCATTTTTGATAATGACACTTTGCCTTGCGCTTTTTTATAAACCGCATTAGAAAAACCGTAAGGACCGCCAATTACAAAAACCAATTGCTTAATACCCGAATTCATTTTTTTTTGTAAAAATTGCGAAAATTCTTTAGAGCGAAACTCTTTGCCTTTTTCATCAAGTAATATTAAAGCATCGGTTGAGGCTATTTTTTTCAAAATTAAATCACCTTCTTTCTCTTTTTGCTGATTTTCAGATAAATTCTTACTGTTTTTTATGTCTGGTATAACTTCCAAGTCAAATTTTATATAATGTTTTAACCTGTTTTGATACACATCAATTAATTGCTGTAAATTGTTGTTATCGGTTTTTCCTATGGCTAGTAGTTTGATCTTCATTTGCAAAAATAGCATTAGAATTTTAGTAGAATAATTATTTTATGTAGCATTGTTGTTATTTTTTTCAAAAATACATTAATTTCGTAAAAAAAATATAATGATTTCAGATAAGCAATTTCAAGCCGAGTTGAATATAATAATTTCTAACGCCATACGTGAAGATGTTGGGGATGGAGATCACAGTTCATTGGCGTGTATACCTAAATCTGCCAAAGGAAAAGCAAAGCTATTAGTTAAAGCTGATGGTATTATTGCAGGTGTTGCTTTTGCAAAACAAATATTTAATTATGTTGATAAAGACTTAATTATTGAAACGTTTATAGAAGATGGAGATTCAGTAAAGTATGGCGATATTGTGTTTTATGTTACAGGAAGTTCGCAATCAATTTTAAAGGCAGAGAGGTTAGTGTTAAACGCGATGCAACGAATGAGCGCCATTGCTACAAAAACACGCATGTTTATGGACTTGTTAATTGGTACAAAAACAAAAATTTTAGACACACGTAAAACAACACCTGGTATTAGAGCCATAGAAAAATGGGCTGTAAAAATTGGTGGCGGCGAAAATCATCGTTTTGCATTGTATGACATGATTATGTTAAAAGACAATCATATCGATTTTGCAGGTGGCGTGATAGAAGCTATTACAAAAACACAAGCCTATTTAAAAGAAACCAAACGCGATTTAAAAATTATTGTAGAAGCACGAGATTTAGACGAAATTAAGAAGATTCTAACTATGGATAATATTCATCGTATATTAATTGATAATTTTAATTATGAAGACACACGAAAAGCCGTAGCTTTAATTGGTGATACGTGTCAAAGCGAATCGTCTGGTGGAATTACTGAAAAAACAATTCGTAATTATGCTGATTGTGGTGTGGATTATATATCATCTGGCGCATTAACACATTCTATTTATAATATGGATTTAAGTTTAAAGGCAGTGGAGTAGAGTTTTTTTAATCAGATAATATAATCAAAAAGAAGACTATCAATTCTAGTGGAGAGAATCATCTGTCTTGTTATAATTAAAAACTAAAACCTACTTAAAGAATAACTATGATGTGATTATTTAATAAATTTGATTTCTCAACAAATCATCAAAATTTTCTTTTTTTCTTATAACTGAAGTTTTAGAATTATAATAAAACAATTCCATCGGTTTTAAACGCGAATTATAATTTGAAGCCATAGAAAAACTATAAGCACCAGCATTTTCCATACAGATGATATCGCCAACTTTTGGCTTACCAAGATCTCTATGTTTACCAAAAGTATCTTGTTCGCAAATATTACCAACAATGGCATAAGTTTGAAGCGATTTTTCAGTATTACTGATGTTTCGTATTTGATGAAAAGCATTGTAATACATAGGTCTGCCAAAATGATTAAAACCCGAATTAACAAATACAATTCCGTCTTTTATAGTGGTTATTTCACTAATGAATACACCGGCATTACTCACTAAAAATTTACCAGGTTCTATAATTAATTTCAAATCATTAGTATAGTCTTTTTGAAAAGTATTAAAAACATCCGTTAAATGATTCCCTACACTATCAATATCCAAAAAAGTATCATCGTCTTTGTATTTTACTTTAAAGCCGCCGCCAAAATTGATGTATTTTAAATTTTTAAAATTTTTTGCAACAGAAAAAAGAACATCTGCAGATTTTTTAAAAGCATCCAAATTCAAAACATCCGAACCTAAGTGTATATGAAATCCGTCAATTTTCAAGTTATGATGTTCAATTAGATAATTGATGTCATTAATCTTGTTCAAAGCCAAACCAAATTTCGATGCCTTATGAGCCACAATAATTTTATCATTTCCACCAGCAATAATTACAGGATTAATACGAATACCAATAGGAATGTTATTTTGTAAAGCAGCATATTTTTTAAGTTGAATGCTGTTATCCAACGTAACATGAACTCCAAGCTCTGCAGCTTCAATAATTTCATTAAAAGGCGTGCCATTTGGTGTAAATCCAATTTGATGTGGTTTAAAACCTGCAAGTAAGGCAATTTTTACTTCGTTTAAAGAAACCGTATCTACCGAAGCCCCTAATTTTTGAATGAATTGTAAAACACCAATGGTGTTTAAAGCTTTCATTGCATAGTTTATTTGAAAATTACTGCATTTAGAAAACGCTTTTTTTAATTTGAAATATTGTTTTTCAATCTCATTGCCATTGTAAATGTAAAAAGGTGTTTGATGCTCTTTTGTAAGTTGTAAAAGTATATTATTGTTAATCATTTATATGGAATTGCCTTTTAGATTTTAAAATTGCGTATTTTTACCTAAAATATTTCAGCATGAAAAAATACATATTTTTCTTTCTTTCTATACTATTTTTAGTCTCTTGTAAAAGTAAACTAAAAATTGTAGAAAACACAAATCCCTCACTAAAAAAGCGCGTATTTTGGAAAAATCCACCCAATTTAAAGAAAGGTGATACCATTCTATTATTAACACCAGCAAGTTATTTAAAAGATAGTATTCATTCAATTTCTACAGCATTGGACAGTCTTAAAAGCTGGGGTTTAAATTACAAAATAGGAAAACATATTTTTGATAAACATGGTCATTTTGCAGGTTTAGATAGTGATAGATCTTTAGATTTCCAAAATGCAATTGATAATCCAAATATCAAAGCCATTTGGTGTACACGTGGCGGTTATGGGTCGGTAAGAATGATTGATGGAATAAATTTTACAAAATTACAGCAAAATCCAAAATGGGTTATTGGGTATTCTGATGTAACTGCCATACATAACGAAATTCATAATGTAGGTGTGCAATCACTTCATGCTGTTATGCCCGTAAATTTTAAAAAACCTTCTCAAGATAAAAATGAGGCTATCAGCACCTTTAAAAAGACGCTTTTTGGTGAAAAATTAAAGTATACAATTGAAGGAAATTCATATAATAAAATAGGCAAAACAAAAGGCGTGCTTGTAGGCGGAAATTTAACCCTATTGCATACCATGTTAGGTTCTACATCAACAATAGATATGAGTAATAAAATACTATTTATAGAAGATGTTGGTGAAAAAAAATATCGCGTAGATAGAATGCTACAAAGTTTAAAAAGAGCAGGCTATTTTGAAAAATGTAAAGGTGTTATTGTTGGTAGTTTTACAGAAGCTAAAGCTCAAAATCCACCATTTGCTAAAAGTTTTGAAGCGTTGATTTTGGATGCTTTAGAAGCCTATGATTTTCCTATTCTTTTTAATTTTCCTGCTGGACATCAAACGGATAATAGAGCACTTGTTTTTGGAAGTGCTATTGAAATGAATGTTAAAAAAGACAGTTCTACAGTTGATTTTAATTGATTTTTTAATGTTTTAAATATTTAAATATTTGTGAATAGTATTGTTGAAAAGTAGCTCAAACAAGTCAAGTTTCTTAACAAAATGTTAAAAAAATTAACTATATTTATAACCGAAATAATTATTAACCAAAACCTTTAAATATGTTAAAAAGAATAGTAAATGTTTTTTTCTTATTACTTTTAAGTACAGGTGTTTATGCACAACAAGTAACCGTAAAAGGTGTTGTGACAGATACTGCTGATATTCCAATTGCGGATGTCAATGTAAAAGTAAAAGGAACAAACACAGGAACAGTAACCGATTTTGATGGAAAATATACCATCAAAGCAAAAAATGGAGACACCTTAGTTTTTTCTAATGTTTCTTTTGAATCCAAAGAGATTGTTGTCTCGGGCTCAAATCACAATGTTAGTTTAGCAGAAGGCAATATGCTAGATGAAATTGTTGTAACAGCCTTTGGTATAAAGAAAAAAGAAAGAGAACTAGGTTACTCTGTAACACAAGTAAAAGCGAAAGATTTAAATTTAGTAGGTCAAGCGAACGCTTTTGAAGCCTTACAAGGTCAAGTAGCAGGATTGCAAGTTAGCAGATCATCAGGATCATCTGGTGGTGGTGTTGATTTATTAATTCGTGGCGTTACTTCCATTGATCCTAGTAGAGGAAATCAACCGCTTATTATTATAGATGGTTTAGCGATGAATAACGAAACGTATTCTGGTAATGTTTTACCTAGTGAAGGTTCAAATTCTCCTAATTCTGCAGAGCAATTCTCATTTACTAATAGAGCATCGGATATTAATCCAGAAGATGTAGAAAGTTATAGTGTGTTAAAAGGCGCTGCAGCAACTGCACTTTATGGAATTAGAGCAGCAAATGGTGCCATAATCATAACTACAAAAAAAGGAAAATTGGGGAAAGCGAAATTTACTATAAATTCATCTACTTCGTTTAGTAATGTTAATAAAACACCAACATTGCAAAAACTATACAGAGAAGGATGGAGTGGACGTGTAGAGACTTTGTATTCGCCAGAGACTGCTTCTGGATTTACACCTGTTTTTAACAGTGTACCTTTCCATACTTGGGGACCTTTATATTCTGATGATTCTGTAGAAAATCCAGGTGGCGATATTATTGATTTATCGAGAGATCAATTTTACGACCCGTATGATTTATTTAAAACAGGTGTGAACACAAACATTAATTTTAGTGTAAGTGGAGCAACCGATAAAATTGATTATTTATTTTCTGTTGGAAACAACAGTAGTGATGGTATAATGCCAAATACCGAATATAATAAAACAAACTTCAGATTTAAATCGGGTTATAAAATTACGGATAAATTTACAGTAAACACCTCTGTATCATACGCTAAATCTGGCGGTGCTAGAGCGAATGGTGGAGATAAATCTGTAATGAGTGCTTTATCTTATTTTTCATCATCATTCCCAGTGAATGATTATCAAAATGCAGATGGAACACAACGTAACTTTACACCTTGGATAGATAATCCAAGATATTTCTTAGAAAAAAGTGTCTTAACCGATGACGTAAATAGATGGATTGGGAATGCAACATTTGTATGGCAACCAAAAGAATGGTTGAATGTTACATACGCTGCTCAAATAGACAACTATTCAGATCAACGTAACCGTTTTGTACCACCAGAATTAGATACTGGTATTACTGTTGGTGGATTTATTGTAAACCAAGATATTAATTTTACAGGTTTAGAATCTAACTTATTGGTTGGTTTTACAAAAGATATTAATGATAAAATTGGAACATCTTTCACAGTTGGACATCAAGTGTCAGATTCAAAAAGAGATGCAGGTTACTCTAGAGGTGAAACTTTAAATGTACCAGGTATTAACGATATGGCTAATACCATTAATAAATTTACTGGTGAAAATGTTAGACATTTGCGAAATGTTGGATTATTTGGTGAATTTAAAATGGATTATGATAATAAATTGTTTTTAACATTAACTGGTAGAAATGACTGGGTTTCAACATTAGCGAAAGATAAAAGATCATTCTTTTATCCATCTATAAATTTAGCCTATGATATTACCGATTTATTAGGTGATAATGATATAATGACCTTTGGTAAATTAAGAACCTCTTGGGCAGAAGTTGGTAAAGGACCAGTGTTTGGTAGAACAGGCCGTTTCTTTATTGCTGATGGTGATTTTCCGTTTGGAGGAACTGGTGGTTATCGTTACAGTACTATACAAGGTGACGCTAATACAATTCCTGAAAAAAATCAATCCTTTGAAATTGGAACAGATTTACGTTTCTTTAAAAATAGATTACGTCTAGATTATTCTTATTATACAACTAAAGCAAATGATCAAATTTTTGGAGTTTCAACAGCGCCATCATCAGGTATATCTTCTTTAAATAGAAATGCTGGAGATTTTGAAACAAAAGGACATGAATTTTTAATTAGTGGAGACATTATTAAAAATGAAGATTTTAAATGGACTTCTAGTATTAATTATTCAACAAGTGAAGGTGTCGTTGTAAAATTACCAAGTGATATAGAATCTGTAGTCTTTGTGTCTAGTGGTTTTGCTGGTGTAACTTCTGAAGTTAAAGAAGGCGATAAAATGGGGACTTTATATGGCTGGAAATGGCGTTATGAAAACGGGAAACGTTATATAGGTTCTGATGGAAAACCAAGAGTAGATTTTGATGCAGGACGCCAAATAGTTGGTAATGCATTCCCAGATTTTATTGCTAGTCTTGGAAACCGAATGAATTATAAAGGTATTGGTTTAAACTTTTTAATGGAATGGAAAAAAGGTGGTGATTTATACGATTCGGGTAGAAGAAACATGATACGTAACGGTTCTTTAGGTATTACGGAATTTAGAAATGTAGATACTGTTTTGGAAGGTGTTATGGATGATCCAGCAAATGCAGGAGAATTTATTGCAAATGATCAAGTTGTAACAATAGATCAAAACTATTACAGAAGTTCAACACGTTATAACCGTGCTTCAGAAATTTTAATACAAGACGCGTCTTGGTTAAAATTGCGTAATGTAGGTTTGTCGTATAACTTTAATAATAAAGTATTAGACTTGTTTCGTATGAATAGTTTAGTAGCTTCGGCTAATGTACATAATGTACTATTATGGACGCCTTTTGATGGATTTGATCCAGAAGGAAACCAATACAGTGCAGGTTCAAACGTGTATGGATTTACAGGCTTAAGTACACCAATAAGCGAAAGTTATTCTGTAGGATTAAAAATCGGATTTTAAAATAGACAATTATGAAAAATAATATAACAAAAATAATAATAATTTTATTACTCGCATTTACTTTTAATGCCTGTAGTGATGAATTCTTTGACGTAAATACGCCTTCTGGAACAGTAGACCAGGAAGATTTACGAATGAATGATCTTTTAGCACCTGTAATTCACAGTACGTTAGAAGCACAACGATCTGCCGAATTGACTTTTGGTAATTATACCCAATACTTTGTAAGTGAAGGTGGAGGAGCTGCTGGTGAAACAACACAAGCTGGTTTGTGGAATCAAGTATATATATATATTTTACCTAATATAAAAGTGATAAAAGAGAAAGCAAGTGCAAGTGGTGCACATCACTTTGGTGCAGTTGCAGATATTTTAACAGCTGCAAATTTAGGTATAGCAACAGATACTTGGGAAAACATTCCTTATTCTGAAGCAAACTTAGGTCAAGATAATTTATCACCTACTTTTGATTCGCAACAAGAAATATACAATCAAATATTTACCTTGTTGGATGGTGCAATAGCTACATTACAAGCGGCAGACACATCTGGATTTACAATGGGTAATTCAGATTTAATTTATAACGGTGATTTTGACCAATGGTTAAGAGCAGCTTATACATTAAAAGCACGTTATCAAATACATTTACTTAACAAAGGCGTTTCTGCTAGTGATGTGTTAGCAACAATCGCAAACGGTTTCACTTCAAACAGTGATGATTTTCAAATGGATTATGATGGTACAAACTTAAATCCTTGGTATGTAAGTGAAATTACAGCACGTAGTACAGGTAACTTCCATAGAGACATTGCAAGCCAGTTAGTGAGTGCAATGAATGGAGATCAATATCCATTTATGGGTACAACTACA
Organism: Flavobacteriaceae bacterium; assembly: GCA_036478895.1. Classification (GTDB taxonomy): domain Bacteria; phylum Bacteroidota; class Bacteroidia; order Flavobacteriales; family Flavobacteriaceae; genus S010-17. Next base: position 14,373 of record JAZGEV010000049.1, read on the forward strand.
GTTGATCCTAGATTACCAATGTTTGCTGAAAATGGCGGTGCTACAGAATGGAAAGGTTATGTAAGCGGTAATGGATCTGGTCTGTCGCCAGATGGTACAGCTGCCAATACAGGCTTTGCTGATGGTGGTTTTTATACAAGTGAAAGTTCACCTTTGGTATTGATATCTTATGCAGAAGCACAATTTATTAAAGCAGAAGCTGCATTTATTGCAAATGGAGGTAGTGCAACAAGTACTGGTTCAAACGCAATGGCATACAATGCTTATATGGATGGAATAGCAGCTAGTATGAGTAAATATGGTGCAAATGGTGCAGATTATCTTGCAGATGGCGCAATTGCTGTTGGTGAAGCAGGTTTGATGTTAAATCATATTATGAAAGAAAAATACATTCATAATTTTCTAAATCCTGAAACGTTTGTAGATTATAGACGTTATGATTTTTCAAATGATGTGTTTAAAGGATTAATGATTCGTGAAGAAGATGATGCTGATGCAGATTATTTTGGCGAATGGTTTAGAAGAGCTTCTTATCCAGCATCCGAAGTGAATGGTAATGGAATTAATGTTGAAGCAAATAGAAAATCTCCAATAGTACCAGTTTGGTGGGATGAATAGAAATTTGTTTTTAAAATAAATTAAAAGACTGTCTTAAAAGACAGTCTTTTTTTATGAATTACTTTTTAGTCTTTAAAATAACATCCAATAATAAATCAATATCTTTTATAGTATGATTTGCTTTAATAACAATCCGATTCACCTCATTATTTTGATACTTAAAATTGGTGGTAATGATGCTATTTTTAAAAAATTGTTCCTTGAATTCTTTTGGGTAATAAATAACAGGATAATTTGTAGTAAAATTCCAGTCTTTTAACTTGGGGAGTTTTGAGTAGAAATATGTTAAATTATGTTTTAATTTTTTTAATTGTTTTATGTAAATTGACTTAGCATCCAAAACACTTTGTAAAATTGCAGGATTCATTCCTGCAGCACCGCTAAAAATATCTAAATTTTTAATTGTTTCTATAAATTCTGTATCGCTAGAAAGAATACCACCAGAAACGCCATAAGCTTTACTTAACGAGCTGATAATTATTTTTTGTTTTATAATTGGATGTTTAATGTTAGAAGAAATTCCTTGCCCATTTATGCCTAAAATACCTAAACTGTGTGATTCGTCTAGAAATAAAATAACTTCTTTATTGTGGTGAATCTCATCAAGGAAATCAAAATTAGCTGTAGCTGTTTGTAGTGCCAAAATTGCATCACTACTAATTATGACTGTTTCTTTTTTGTTGGATACCAGATCAGGATGTAACGTTTTATCAGTAAAAATAACCTGACTATCTGGAAGAATAATTGCAGGATGAGAATTGTGAATATGAAAAGAGTTCACATTTTTAGTAGCGTAATACTCTTTTACTAAATAGCCTGCCAATGTCCCTGATGACACACTTACCGAAGACTCTTGATTTAAGAAATCAGCAAAGTAAGATTCAAATTCATCATATATGGCAAGTTTTATATTGTTATCACGAGAACTTCCAAAAGATGCTCCCCATTTTTTTAAATTTTGATGTATTATTGAAATGAAGTCGTTATGTTGTTGTATCCCTAAATAATCGGTACCACCAAAATAAAGAAAAGAGTTTCCTTTTATTGTTATGCGATTATTTGGATATTCATCAACAATCATAATCTATTAAATTAGTACTGCACCAGTTCCGTTGCCAACTGCGTATGTTGTAATACCATCTTTAATCATAACACCATTGGCTATGTCTTTACTCAAAAGTAAAGCGCCATCCATATCAACATAATCCAATAAAGGTAACAAATGAGCAATAGCGGAAATTCCCACAGAAGATTCTGTCATACAGCCAACCATAGTTTTTAAACCAAGTGATTTCGCATTTTCTATCATTCTTTTTGCGGGCGTAACACCACCACATTTAACCAATTTCACATTCACGCCATGAAAATGATTATGACACTTTGCAACATCGGCTTCTTTTTCACAACTTTCATCTGCTATAATAGGTAAAACTGAATTCAAAAATAATTTACGATGTCCAACCCAATCTTTAGCAGGTAAAGGTTGCTCTATAAATTCAACGCCTAATTTTTTTAATTCAATAGCGTTTTTTAATGTTTCATCAACAGTCCAACCGCAGTTGGCATCGACTCTAAAAATAGCGTCTGTTTTTTCTCGTAAAGCTTTTATAATACTAATGTCGTCTTTTGTACCCAATTTTATTTTATAAATTGGCCAAGGCATTTCATCCATTTTTTGAACCATGTTTTCTATGGTATCAATACCAATAGTGAAATTTGTCAACGGATTGTTATCGGGTTTTAAACCCCATAAATCAACAAGTTTTGTTAGTTTTTTCTTAGCATACAAATCCGTGTATGCCATATCCAAAGCGCATAATGCAAAAAGATTGTTTTTTAAAACAGGTTGCATTTTATCCCAAAACTCGGTTGGCGTTTCCGAAGTTTTTGTGGATTCAATGAGTGATTTAACCTTAGTTAAATCTGTTGTCATTATGGCAATAGTAGCGTTGTAATATGGATTTGCAGTGGCTTCTCCAATACCAATATCATCACCATCTATTAACGAGACAATAAGCGTTGGTTTTGTATTAAAAGATTCTCTTGTAATTGTAAATGTATGTTTTAATTCTAAAACGTGCTCTTTTAAATGTAATTCCATAAATATCCATTTTAATATTAGGTAAAATTACAATTATTAAAAATAAAAGTGGTTAGTGATTTATTTTTTCTTTCCACTACGCATAAATAGTATAAGCATTAATGCTAAACCACCAAAAACTAAAAATAAAACAGCAGATCCTAATATGCCCATTCCCCAATCTATTAAAGGTATTGAATTTTTTATCATTATTAAAGTTTAAAATTAAAAGAGTAAAAATACATTCTTTTTAGGATTTAAAATGTGATTTTTATCACATAGTTAAAATAAATTGCAAAAACACTGCTAGTTAAAACATAAAGAGTATTTTTGCACCTTTAAAAAAAACATATGCAATCTATAAGAAACATCGCTATTATAGCACACGTTGATCACGGAAAAACAACATTGGTTGATAAAATTATCGATCAAGCAAAAATTTTAGACGATCGTAAAGAACGAACTGAATTATTATTAGACAATAATGATTTAGAACGTGAAAGAGGAATTACAATTCTATCTAAAAACGTATCGGTAAATTATAAAGGTGTAAAAATTAATGTAATTGACACACCTGGTCATGCGGATTTTGGCGGTGAAGTTGAACGTGTATTGAAAATGGCTGATGGTGTTTTATTATTAGTTGATGCTTTTGAAGGACCAATGCCACAAACTCGTTTTGTACTTGGAAAAGCACTTGAATTGGGATTAACACCAATTGTTGTAATTAATAAAGTAGATAAAGAAAACTGTACACCAGATATCGTTCACGAAAAAGTGTTCGACTTAATGTTTGCATTAGATGCAACAGAAGATCAATTAGACTTTGAATCGGTTTATGGTTCGGCTAAGTTTGGTTGGATGAATTATGATTGGAAGGAACAGAATGATAATATTATTCCACTTCTAGATTCAATTATAAAATTTATACCAGAAGCACCTTATCGTGAAGGAACACCACAAATGCAAATCACTTCATTAGATTTTTCTAAATTTACAGGTCGTATTGCAGTTGGTAGATTATTTAGAGGTGATTTAGAAGAAAACAAAGATTATATGCTTTGTAAAGCAGATGGAACTACTAAAAAAGTACGTATAAAAGAATTACACGTTTTTGAAGGTATGGGTAAAGTAAAAGTTGCTAAAGTACGTAGTGGAGACATTTGTGCTGTAACTGGTATTGAAGATTTTGAAATTGGTGACACGCTTGCCGATTTAGAGAATCCAGAAGCTTTAGGGAGAATTGAAATTGATAAACCAACTATGAGTATGTTATTTACCATAAATAACTCGCCATTTTTTGGTAAAGAAGGTAAATTTGTAACGTCTCGTCATTTACGTGATCGTTTAACAAAGGAATTAGAAAAAAACCTTGCATTAAAAGTAGAGCCGACAGATTCTGAAGACAAGTTTATTGTTTATGGTCGTGGTGTACTGCATTTATCCGTTTTAATTGAAACGATGCGTAGAGAAGGTTATGAATTACAAGTTGGTAAGCCAAATGTAATTATTAAAACAATTGATGGCAAAAAATGCGAACCAATGGAAACTTTATCTATTGATATTCCAGAAGAAATGGCAAGTAAAGCAATCAATTTGGTATCCTTACGTAAAGGAGATTTATTAATAATGGAACCAAAAGGAGATTTACAGCATTTAGAGTTTACGATTCCTTCTAGAGGTTTAATAGGTTTGAGAAATAGAATATTAACAGCAACCTCAGGAACAGCAATTATTAATCACCGTTTTACTGAATATGCTCCTGTAAAAGGTGAGTTTGCTACGGAAATTAAAGGTGCAATTGTATCTTCTGAAGCTGGTAAGGCAACTGCATATGCAATAAATAGATTACAAGATAGAGGTTCATTTTTTATTGATATTAATCAAGAAATATATAAAGGTCAAGTTATTGGTGAAAATAACAAATCCGAAGATATGGTTGTAAACCTTATTAAAGGGAAGCAATTAACAAATATGCGTAAATCTGGAACAGATGAAGCTATGAAAATTTTCCCTAAAACAGACTTTTCTTTAGAGGAATGTATGGAATATATTAGAGAAGATGAATATCTAGAAGTTACACCAGAAAGTTTACGAATGCGTAAAATTCACTTTGTAAAATAAGTTTTTTTGCGAAAAAAGAAAGAACTAAGAGGCAGGAGCTAAGAAGCAATAAGCACGATGCAATTCTGCATAAATATAAAATCCCGATTATTAATTTAATCGGGATTTTTTATATTACTCACTGACCACTAACCACTAACACTGACCATCAACACTGCCACTGAAACTAAAAACTATTCCCCTTTATGAAATCGTTCCATAATTAAATCAATACTTTTAATTGATTTTTTCATCCAGTCTAATTTAGTACTTTCTTTTTCATTATCAGTAAGATGCCAATCCAATTGCGAATTTCGTAATCTATTAGACGTAGAGTTTAATATTAAAGCCGCTGCAACCGATACATTTAAGCTTTCGGTAAAGCCAACCATAGGAATTTTAAGGTGTCCATCTGCTTGATTCATAACTAATTCAGAAACGCCAGCTTTTTCAACACCAAAAACAAAAGCCGATTTTTTTGTAATGTCAAAATCTTCTAACACACAAGAATCCGTATGTGGTGTTGTAGCAATAATTTGATAGCCATTTGCTCTAAGCGAATCAATACAATCTTGCGTATTATGTTCCAGTTTATTATAATTATGAAAATCGATCCATTTTTGAGCACCTTTTGCAACGTGATTAGAAACGTAAGAATCGTATTTATTTTCAATGATATGAATGTCTTGTATGCCAAAAATATCACAACTTCGCGCTACAGCACTTATGTTATGTTTCTCAAACAAATCTTCTAGTACAACGGTAAAGTGTTTTGTTCTATTGTTAAGAATAGTGTCAAAAAGAGCTAGTCTTCTTTTGGAGACGAATGCTTCTAAAAAGGCGATTTGTTTTTTTATACTCATTTTTCAAATATAATGAATTCTAAAAAAAGATTGTATTTTTAACGCAAATAAAAATTCAAATGAACACACCCAAAAATATCACATTAATTGGCGCAGGAATTATGAGTGCAACTTTAGCTATAATGCTAAAAAAATTAATGCCAAAAGTTAAGATAGACATTTATGAACGGTTGGATAAAATAGGAGCAGAGAGCTCTGATGCTTGGAATAATGCAGGTACAGGACATTCTGCCTTTTGTGAATTGAATTATACTCCAGAGAAAGAAAATGGCGCAATAGATATTGAAAAAGCCTTGCGTATTAGTCAGTCTTTTGAAGTTTCAAAACAATTTTGGACGTATTTAAAACAACAAAAAGAATTCAAAAGTGATTACGCTTTTATAAACGATATAGATCATATGAGTTTTGTTTGGGGCAATGAAAACGTAAAATTTTTAAAGAAAAGATATGAAGCCTTAACCAAATATGCCATGTTCGAAGACATGAAATATTCTGAGGATTTTGATGAAATTTCAAAATGGATTCCGTTAATGATGAAGAATAGGAGTAGAGAAGAAAAAATTGCCGTGACGCGAATGGAAATTGGAACTGATGTTAATTTTGGTGCCATTACACGCGGTATGATAGAATATTTACAAACATTGGAAGGTGTTGAGGTTCATTTAGGACAAGAAATACAAGATTTAACCTATCAGGTAAATGATACTTGGAAAATAGAAATTGAAGATTTAGACTCCAAAAAAGAATATGCTGTAACAGCCGATTTTGTATTTATTGGCGCAGGTGGCGGATCTTTGATATTATTAGAGAAAACCGATATTCCAGAAGGAAGAGGTTATGGCGGTTTTCCAATAAGCGGTCAATGGTTGCGTTGTATCAATGATGAGGTTATAAAAAAACACGAAGCTAAAGTTTATGGTAAAGCAGCAGAAGGTTCTCCGCCAATGTCTGTACCACATTTGGATACCAGAATGATGAATGGTAAACGCGCTTTGTTATTTGGACCATATGCAGGTTTTTCAACCAAATTTCTAAAAAACGGGTCGTATTTCGATTTACCATTATCTTTAGAAGTTGATAATATTTGGCCAATGTTATCGGCTGGATATCATAATTTTAAATTGACAAAATATTTGGTGAAACAAGTAATGCAGTCGCCAGAAGATCGTTTTGAAGCCTTACAAAAATATTTTCCCGATGCAAAATTTGAAGATTGGGAATTAGCCATTGCTGGACAACGTGTGCAAATTATAAAAAAGGATGATGATAAAGGTGGCGTTCTTAAATTTGGTACAGAGATAGTAACCGATAAAAAAGGAACACTGGCTGCGTTATTAGGAGCTTCTCCTGGCGCATCTACAGCAGTTACTATTATGCTTAATTTACTTGAAACCTGTTTTCCTGAACAAATGGAATCTAAAGAATGGCAAAAAAGTATAAAAGAAATGATTCCAACTTTTGGAAAGTCTTTAATTGATAATCCTGTATTGTGTAAAGATACACGAGAACGAACTACGGCTATATTAAAATTGGAGAGCTGATAATAGAATTTAAAGCAAAAAAAAGGCTGTTTGAATTTTCAAACAGCCTTTTACTTTTAATAGAATAATAATCTACTTTACTTTACGCATTAGTTTTTGTAGCTTTTCTTTCGCTTTATTAATTTTATCAGTTTGCTTTTGCATTTTAAGTTCTGACTTAGTAATGTCATTTGGTGATAATTTTCCTTTAGCTTTAGATCTTTCAAATTTACTTTTTAATTTCGTTAACTTATTAACCTCTTTATCTATTTTAATATTAGCTTTTTGAATTTTATTATCTAATTTTTTTTGTTTCTTAAGCGCTTTCGCTGCTTTCTTACGTGCTTTGGCTTCTTTTTTACGAGCTTTTTCTTCTTTCTTGCGCGCTTTTTTTGCTTTCTTTTCAGCTTTCTTGCGTGCTTTTTCGGCTCTTTTTATTTCTTTTTCAGTTTTAGCAACTTTCTTTTCAGCTTTTTTAGCACTTTTCTCTGCATTTTCACGCTTCTCTTTTTGCGCTTTAGTTTTTCTAACAGCTTCTTTTCTTAAATCAGCTTCTCTTTTAGTTCTAGCATTAATTTCTTTTTCAGTAGAACTAATTTTTTTCTTAGTTTGCTGATAATCTTTTTCTTTCAACTCTTCAGTTTTTTCAATCCTATTAGTCTTACTTGCTAGTTTTTGAGCGCGTTCTGCTTTTCTTTTCTCTGCTTGTTCTTGACGTTTAACTAGTCTTTCAGCTCTAAGTTGTTCTTGCTTAGCATCTGGCGTAACTTGCGCTTTAATTTTTACGTAGTCTTTTCCAGTTGCAGTGTTTGAGAATATTGTTATTGTTTTTTGTTGTTTGTTTGGCTTTCCTTTAGAGTTGAAAATAACGTGAAACTTACTAGATGCTCCAGGTGCTATTGGTTCTTTACTCCATCCACTTGGTACTGTACAACCACAACTTCCTTTAATGCGTGTAATAATTAATGGTGCATTTCCTACATTAGTAAATGTAAAATCGGTTTCTACACGATCACCTTCATTAATAACGCCCCAATCTTGAACTGTTTTGTCAAACTTAATTTGAGGAGCACTTATTGTGTCGTCTTGAGCTTGTGTGTTTAATGCAAAGGTTGCAATGAATAAACTCATTACTAGTTTTAATTTTTTCATCTTTCGTTTTTTAAAATTTATATGTTTGTTAATTTCCAAAAATAATGCCATTTTTGAATCGAATTACAAAGATACGGTTTTTTATTATTTTTTATGTTTACAAAAGAAGAATCTACAATAATACGTCAAGAATTTTGGACAAGTTTTGGAAAATCATTTCCAAGAAAATGGTTATTGTACAATACAAAAATTAAAAATTTTGCATTTAAGTTTGTTGCAGACCGCAAACAAGCACTAGTTTGTTTAGATATTGATATGAAAAACAATGAATTACGAGGCCATTATTGGGATAAAATGCTGTCTTTAAAAAATATTTTAAAAACTCAATACATCAACTTAATTATTTATGACAATGAGTACTTGTTAGAAAATGGCAAATCAATTTATAGAATTTACATTCAGTTTCCTGATAAATTTAGTATTCATAATAAAAAAACTTGGTATGCTTGTTATCAATTTTTTATTAAACAGATGACTCAGTTTGAATTATTTTTTGAAGAATATGAGGATTTTATTAAAAATTAAATTATGAATTTGCTCTTATTAAATATTGATGAAAGCTTAAAAATTATTTAAAACATCGTATTTTTGCAAAACTAAATACTACAGTTATCGCTAAGAGCACAATTAATTCAGAAACTATAATAGCATTAACCACATCAGCAGGTGTTGGTGCAGTAGCTATAATTCGGTTATCTGGAAATGAGGCAATTTCTATTGTAAATAATTTTTTTGTATCAAAATTTGCTACTAAGAACTTAGTCAATGTAAAATCACACACCATTCATTTAGGGAATATAGTAGATGATAACCGTGTGATTGATGAAGTATTGGTCTCGGTTTTTAAAAATCCAAAATCATATACAGGTGAAAATGTTGTAGAGATTAATTGTCATGGATCTGTTTATATACAAAATGAAATAATTCAATTATTTTTAAAGAATGGTTGTAGAAATGCCAATGCTGGCGAGTTTACGTTACGTGCTTTTTTAAACGGAAAAATGGATTTAAGTCAGGCAGAAGCTGTCGCCGATTTAATTGCAAGTGATAGCGAAACATCGCATCAAATTGCTTTACAACAAATGCGAGGTGGTTTTGCAGATGATATAAGAAGTTTAAGACAGGAATTGTTGAATTTTGCAAGTTTAATAGAATTAGAACTCGATTTTGCCGAGGAAGATGTAGAGTTTGCAGACAAAACACAATTTACCAATTTAGTAACAAAAATTTCATCCGTTATAAAAAAATTGATAGACAGTTTTGCAGTAGGTAATGTATTAAAAAATGGCATTCCAATTGCTATAGTAGGTGAGCCGAATGTTGGAAAATCCACACTTTTAAATGCGTTATTAAACGAAGAAAGAGCCATTGTAAGCAATATTGCAGGAACCACACGAGATGCCATAGAAGATGAACTCAATATCAACGGAATTACGTTCCGCTTTATAGATACCGCTGGTATTAGAGAAACCACAGATGTTGTTGAGAATATTGGTATTCAGAAAACTTTTTCAACTATTGAGAAAGCGCAGTTGGTCCTTTTGCTTATTGATGGTTCTTTATTAGATTTAAGACTTTTAGACAAAAGACATATGACCATTTTAGAAATACAAGAAAGATATCCAAATAAAAAACACCTTATAATTTTAAATAAGGTTGATTTATTATCAGAAAGTGAAATTCAAAATCTGCGAGAATCTCCGAAATCTGCGGGAAAAAAAATCCTAATCTCCTCCAAAGAAAAAACAGGAATCAATCAATTAAAAGAAGAATTAACAAAACTAGCCAATATAGGTGCATTAAGTAATAATGAAACCATCGTTAGTAATTCAAGACATTTTGAAGCTTTAAGTAATGCGTTAACTGCTATTAAAGAAGTGCAAAAAGGTATTAATAATAATATTTCGTCAGATTTGTTTGCAACCGATATTCGTGATGCTCTACATCATTTAGGTTTAATATCTGGCGAAGTTACAACTGAAGATCTTTTAGGGAATATTTTCGCTAATTTCTGTATTGGAAAATAAATAACCACATGGCAAAAAAAGGAAAAGCAAAAAACGGCATCAATAAAGCGAAACATACTAGATTGATGAATCAGAAAAAAAACAAACTCAAATCTAAAAAAGAATTGACAAAGCAGCGTATGGCAGCTTTAAAGAATCGTATTAAGGATAAAACGGATTCAGAGGATTAGTAGATAAAACACATCTAAATCAAGTTGATTTTTATTGTGTTTTCTCAATTTAGGTCACGTATAGCAATATTGTATTTACTTTACGAATTTGTTTTTTTTAAAATTAAAAAAAAAAGAGTTTTTAATATGTAACAATAATACAATTATTGCTACAAATGAGTATATTTGAAACCAAATAACTCAATTAATGAAATACTTATTAAAAACCGATAATGTTGTAAAGAAATTTGGTGATTTCACAGCATTAAATGGCGTATCTATAAACGTACCAATCAATTCAATTTTTGGATTGTTAGGACCAAATGGCGCTGGAAAGACCACACTTATCCGTATTATAAACCAAATTACAATGCCAGATAGTGGCGCAGTATATTTAGATGGAAATCAATTACAGCCAAGTGATATTCAGCACATTGGATATATGCCCGAAGAGCGTGGTTTGTATAAAAATATGAAAGTAGGCGAGCAGGCAATTTATTTAGCAAGGCTAAAAGGAATGTCTCGTCAAGATGCGCGAACTCAATTAAAATACTGGTTCGATAAATTTGATATTGGGTCGTGGTGGAATAAAAAAATGGAAGAATTGTCAAAAGGACAAGCTCAAAAAATTCAATTTATTATTACCATTTTACATAAGCCAAAACTATTAATTTTTGATGAGGTATTTAGTGGATTTGATCCTATAAATGCAAATATTATTCGTGATGAAATTTTATATTTACGAGATGAAGGTGCAACTGTAATTTTCTCGACACATCGAATGGAATCCGTAGAAGAATTATGTGATCACATAGCATTGATTAATAAATCAAATTTAATATTGGAAGGTAATTTAATAGATATTAAAAAAGAATTTAAAACCAATACGTTTCAGGTTGGTTTGGTAACCGATGATAATGAAAAATTATATCAAGAGCTTACTGAAAAATACGCTATTGAAAAAGCGAATTTCAAGTCTTTAAATAACGAATTGAAATTAAATATTAAGTTAGATAATGATGATTCAACTGAATTAATAAAGCATTTAAACTCAAGAGCATTAATCAATCATTTTGTAGAAGTCATACCAAATGCAAGTGATATTTTTATTAAAGCCGTAAAACAAAATAACTAAGATGAGCAAATTAGGATTAATAATTAAACGAGAGTTTAACTCAAAAGTTAGGAATAAAGCATTTATAATTATGACCATTGCAGCACCATTTATTATGGTAGCTATGGTTTTTTTAATTGTTTATTTAACCAAAGCTAACGATAGTAAAAAGAAAACTATTGCAGTTTTGGATCAATATGAGTTATTAAAAGCGAGTCCGTTAAAAGATTCAAAAACTGTGGAATATATTAGTATAAATAATAGCACCGTAGAAGATGCAAAAAAACAAGCCGAAGAAAAAGAATATTACGGTTTATTAGTGATTCCAAAGCACGAAAAGATTGAAGATATTGCTAAAAATATTCATTTTTATACTAAAAAATCACCAAATGTCATGTTGGTTGAGTCACTAGAAGAGAAGGTTGAAGGGACTTTACGACAGTTAAAATTTAAGGAGTTAGGGATAGATAGTGAGAAGATTAAATTGGCTAAAATAAATTCTACATTTAATTTAGCAACTTATACTGGTGAAAAATCATCTAAGTTTGCTAATAGTGTTAAAGTAGGTTTTGGTTCTATTGCTGGTTATTTATTGATGATGTTTATTATGATTTACGGAAACTCAGTAATGCGAAGTGTTATTGAAGAAAAAACATCGCGTATTATAGAAATTATTATTTCTTCTGTAAAGCCATTTCAATTAATGATGGGAAAAATTATTGGTAATGCATTAGCTGGTTTAACACAATTTGCAATTTGGGGTATTATGATTGTATTATTAATTTTTGCAGCTGCAGCTTATTTTGGTATTAATATGAGTGAAATACAACAACCAAATACGGACGTTACGCAATTAGGTAAAATGGGTGATATTTCTGCAAAAGGACAAGAATTCATTAAAATTATAAGTGAATTACCAAAATTATTAATGGGCGTATTGTTTATAATTTATTTTTTAGGTGGATATTTGTTATATAGCTCTTTGTATGCTGCAATTGGCGCTGCAGTTGATAATGAAACCGATTCGCAACAATTTATGATGCCAATAATGTTTCCCTTAATGTTAGGTGTTTATGTTGGTGCTTTTTCAGTAGTAAATGATCCTCATGGTCCAGTTGCAACCATATTTTCTATGATCCCATTAACATCACCAATTGTAATGTTGATGCGTGTGCCATTTGGTGTGCCAGCTTGGCAAATCATTGTATCAATAGCATTATTAATTGGTACTTTTGTTTTTACTGTATGGTTAGCAGCAAAAATATATAGAGTTGGGATTTTAATGTATGGTAAAAAACCAACCTATAAAGAATTGTTTAAATGGTTAAGATATTAATGAATTCAACACTATAAACTCAAAAAAATGTCAAAAATATTAATAATTGAAGATGAAGCTGCAATACGACGTGTATTGGGTAAAATTATTTCCGAAGAAAGTAAAGACTATCAAGTAGAAGATGCAGAAGATGGTTTTAAAGGTTTAGAAATGATTCGTAATACGGATTATGATTTGGTGTTGTGTGATATTAAAATGCCCAAAATGGATGGCGTAGAAGTGTTGCAAGAAACTCAAAAAATTAAACCCGAAATTCCATTTATAATGATTTCTGGACACGGAGATTTAGAAACTGCTGTGGAAACAATGCGTTTAGGCGCATTTGATTATATCTCAAAACCACCAGATTTAAACCGTTTATTGAATGCTGTTCGTAATGCTTTAGATAGAAAAGTATTGGTGGTAGAAAATAAAAGATTAAAGAAAAAAGTAAATAAAAAATACGAAATGATAGGAGATAGCCCTGCCATTTTACACATCAAAGAAATTATAGATAAAGTTGCACCAACGGATGCTAGAGTATTAATTACAGGTGAAAACGGAACAGGAAAAGAACTAGTAGCGCATTGGTTACATGAAAAAAGTCCTAGATACAAAGCGCCAATGATTGAAGTTAATTGCGCAGCAATTCCAAGTGAATTGATAGAAAGTGAATTGTTTGGTCACGTAAAAGGATCGTTTACAGGTGCCAATAAAGACCGTGCTGGAAAATTTGAAGCAGCTAATAAAGGCACTATATTTTTAGATGAAATTGGTGATATGAGTTTATCAGCTCAAGCTAAAGTTTTACGTGCGCTACAAGAAAGCCGTATTAGTCGTGTTGGGTCTGATAAAGATATAAAGGTTGATGTACGTATAGTAGCAGCAACCAATAAAGATCTAAAAAAAGAAATTGCAGATGGAAAATTTAGAGAAGATTTGTATCATAGATTAGCGGTGATTTTAATAAAAGTACCTGCGTTAAATGATAGAAGAAATGACATTCCGTTATTGATTAAGCATTTCTCTAAAAAAATAGGAACAGAGCAAGGAACAGCCGCAAAAAGTTTTTCTGATGAAGCAGTTAAAATGTTACAAGAATATGATTGGACAGGAAATATTAGAGAATTGCGAAATGTTATTGAGCGTTTGATAATTTTAGGAGAAGATAAAGTATCAGAACAAGATATAAAATTATTCGCAACAAAATAAATAATACAAATGAGTTTTGAAGATAAAGTAGTATGGGTTACAGGAGCTTCATCTGGTATAGGGAAAGCTCTAGCGATTGCTTTATCAAACGAAAACGCAAAATTAATTATCTCATCTAGAAATATTGAAAAACTAAATGAAGTTAAAAAATCTTGTAAGTTACCAAATAATATTAAAGTATTAAAAATAGATTTGGATGATTATATTGCTATGGATAAAACAGTTTCTAAAGCAATATCATTATTCGGAAAAATTGATATTTTAATTAATAATGGTGGCATTAGTCAGCGCTCTTTAGCGATTGATACTGGTATAGAAGTAGATACGCGTATTTTTAAAACCAATTATTTTGGAACTGTAGCATTGACAAAAGCTTTACTGCCTTATTTTTCAGCTAAAAAAGAAGGGCATTTTGTTGTGGTAACAAGTGTTGTTGGGAAAATTGGAACACCTTTAAGATCGTCTTACGCAGCATCAAAACACGCATTGCATGGTTTTTTTGATAGTTTGCGTGCTGAGATTTCAAAAGATAATATCCATGTCACATTAATTTGTCCTGGATTTGTAAATACCAATGTATCTATAAATGCTTTAACTGGAGACGGTTCTAAACAGAACACATTAGATGAGGCGACCAAAAACGGATTATCACCAGCTTACTTTGCTAAGCAGATGCTTAAAGCAATAAAACATAAAAAACATGAAAAAGTAATTGGTGGAAAATTAGAAAAGTTTGCGGTTTATTTAAAACGTTTTTTCCCGAAAATGCTAACACACTTAATTCGCAAGGCATCAGTAGTTTAATTATTAATTTAATATGTAACTTAAAAAAATCAAAATGAAAAAATATAAAGTCACTTCGAAAATAGATTTAAAGGATTATAAAACTAAAGAAGTCATTGATAATTCGGCTAAGGAATTAAAGAAAATTAGAAAGCAATTATCAAAATTACAAGATAAAATGTATGCGCATGGTAAGTATAGTGTACTAATTTGTTTACAAGGTATGGATACATCTGGTAAAGATAGTTTAATACGTGAAGTATTTAAAGATGTCAATGCAAATGGAGTAGAGGTGCACAGTTTTAAAGTACCAACAGAAACGGAGTTGAAGCATGATTTTTTATGGCGTCATTATATTGTATTACCCCAAAGAGGAAAAATTGCAGTATTCAATCGTACCCACTATGAAAATGTATTAGTAACACGTGTGCATCCAGGTTATATTTTTGGCGAAAACATTCCAGAAGTTAAAGAAATATCGAATTTAGACAATGCTTTTTATGAAAAACGTATGGAGCATATCAATAATTTTGAATCGCACATTGTTGCAAATGGCACTGTAATTTTAAAATTCTTTTTGAATTTATCAAAAGCCGAACAAAAATTACGTTTGTTAAGACGGTTAGATATACCTGAAAAAAATTGGAAATTTTCATCGGGTGATTTAAAAGAGCGAAAATTATGGGATAATTATATGTTTTGTTATGAAGATTTATTAAACAGAACATCCAAAGAAACAGCACCTTGGTTCATAATACCTGCCGATGATAAGCCTACAGCAAGACTTTTAGTTGCCAGCATAATATTAGAAAATTTACAAAAATACACTGATATTAAGTATCCCAAAATGGATAAAAAAGATAAAGAAAACATAGAGTTTTATAAAAGTGAATTAAATAATGAATAATTATACTAAATAAAATTAGTGGTAAAATAAAAACTCGCTTTTCAATTAAGAAAAGCGAGTTTTAAATATATTAAAAGTAATTTAATTATAAACCACCTTTTAATTCATCTTGCCATTTTTGCAATTTCTCCCATTGACCTTTATTAGCCATCAATGCTTGTTCTGCCCAAGTTTTAGGTTTGTGGATAGTATAAGCAGGTCCAGCAGCATCCAATAATTTTTGAACTCTACTTTCACTTGCTTCAGAAAGTTGTTTCCAACTCCAAATACCATCTTTATTTAATATTCCTTGAATTTTTGGTCCAATACCTTCAACTTTAGTTAAATCATCTTTTACAGAATCATCAGCTTTTACGGCCTTCGGTTTTGAAGCAGATTTTTTCTTAGTTGATCCAGCAGCAAATGATGAAGCCCCAGATACGCTACCACCAGCTAAGTTAGCTGATAATTTTGAATCTCGTCTACAAGCATCTAAATCAGCTTGTAATCTATCGTATCTACCTTGTAATCCGTTATCAGAATCTCCTCCAAAGAGTTTATTTAATAACCATCCTAATAAAGCACCTAATAAAAAGGCACCTAATAACCAAGGTAGCCAAGCTCCCCAACCATCACAATTTAATTTTATTAATAATAACATAATATTTATTTTTTTAAGTTTATAATTTATTTAATTTCTAATTCGACTCTTCTGTTTTTTTGTCTTCCGGCAGCTGTATCATTTGTTTCAATTGGTTTTTCTTCTCCAAAAGAAATTGTTGAAACTCTGTTTCCTTCAACTCCCATTCTTACTAATTCAGCTTTGATTGAATTTGCTCTACCTAAGGCTAATCTTTTATTAGAAGCATCGTTACCACGACTATCCGTATGACCAGATAAAGCTACTTTTTTAGTATTACCTTTAAGTGACTTTGCTACATCTTTTAAATAGTTAATGATATTAGCATTACTTAATTTTTTAGTAGAATTTGTAGGGAAATAAATTAAGGCTTTATTATCTACTTCAGTAATATTATCATTTCTAGTTAACCAGTTAAAACCGGTTCCGCCAAAACGCTTTGTTTTAGCACCATCGTAATAATTTACTAATTTCGCACCATACTCAACGCGCTTACTGTCTAGATTAGTTCCCAATTTTGCATATGCAGCCTTGGCTCTAGTTATACCCATTTCTTTACCTTCTTCTTTAAAATAAGGTCCTAAAATACGTAATACTTTTCCATCAGCCATTGCTGATAAAATTTCACTTTTTCTTGCGCCCCAAAGATCATTTGTTATGGCATCGCCAGAATTCCATTCGTAAACGAGTGGTCCGTCCTTTTTTACTGTAGTATCTACAATAGTGTTTTGTGTTTTTTCTATCACATTATTATTACCATTACAACATGCATCGTAGTTCTTTTTAGAGAACCAAAGCAGAAGTAAAAATAACAACAGCGTAATAAAAGCTAAAATTTTTCTCATTTAAGTTTAATTTTTTGATTAATAATTAATTTGGATAAAAATACAATAAAAAAGTTGATAAAAAAAATATCAAAAAAAAAATCCCTATACCTCTAGGATACAGGGATTTAATATTTAATTGAAAACCTTTAAAATTATTATTTAAAGATGGTTTTTATAAACTAAAAGTAATTGTTGCATTAATTCTATGGTCATCATTAACTAATTCTGCTGGATCAGCTGCATTTAAATAAAAATAAGTGTCTCTTGAGAACGTGTTGGTGTATGAGAAATCTAATTTTGAGTTGTTAAATAATTTCATTCCTAGACCTAAAGAATACCCTTTAGTTGCATCTGTATTTCTTGAAAGAATGTTTTTGTAAATAGATTCTTCAATATTAAAACCTCCTCTAAAACTAAGCTTGTTTAATCTGTATTCAGCACCAATTTTTAATGAAGATATTCCTGATAATTGAGTATCGATAAAATCATTCTCATTAGTAAATTCACTTGTAGGAGAGATTTTTATTGAACTATAATCTTTATAATCATAGTCCATACTTATTAATCCTTTTTCGCCAAAAACATAAGCTATACTACCAGTTAACTTGCTAGGAGTTTTTAATTCATATTCAAAAGCACTTTCTACAGTTTCTATAACATCATTGTCATTACTCAACATAATATCTGTATTCTCTGTATATTCTTCTTCAAGCGTATAAAAAGTTGGAGTTTGATAAGATAAACCTAGTCTTAAATTTTTATATGGCTTAGTAATTACACCAAAACTCATACTTAAGCCTTCACCATTAACAAGTAATTTTTGAACTTGATTTGCATTGAATGTATTGTTATTAACATCAGCACTTTGCTCGTTAATGTTTACGGTTTGCTCATAGCTAATAGTATTATTTGAAATTGAAATACCAAAGTACGTATTGTTTAGGTATTTTCCCGAAAAGGTAAAGTTCGTTTTTGTGTTGTCACCAATTGTGTGGTTTAACATTTTTTGAGAACTTACATTATCGTATAAGTCAATACCTGTTACTGGTTCTAAAAAATACAATTCGTTTGAAATGTTGTCATTACCTTTAATTAAATATTTTTGATCAAATTGATTGGTTTTTGTGAAGTTAATTCCTACTCCAAACTTTGACCAAGCTTTATTGTCATTATCAAAAATCAATACTGCACCACCTTGTGGGAAACCAAAATTACTATTAGAATTATTTGTTGTTGTGTTGCCAAACTGTACATCAGTATTGTTACTTTTATTGCCTAATGTAATGGAAACTTCAGATTGATTAAAAACTGCGAAACTTGCAGGGTTTGCATTTGTGGCTGATAAATTTCCACCAAGCGCACCAAAAGCGCCACTCATTGCAGTGTATCTTGCGGTTCCTTGAATGTTTTCTGTTGCGATTAAAATAGCATTTTCATCATAGCTTCTCACTTGTGAGAGCATTGAAATGTTTATTAGAATTGCACTTATTATTGTAATTGTCTTTTTAATCATTTTTATAAATTAGGGTGTTTTATTCTTAACTCTTACAATTATGTAAGAGTTAAGATTTAATTATGCTGTTTTGTTTGTGAATTATCTTCTTGATGAACCTCTTGAAGATGAGCTAGAGCCTCTTGAAGAACTACTTCCGTTATTTGAGTTTCTACTTGATGGCGTATAGCTTCTTGTTGAAGGTGTACTTCTAGTTGAACGCGTGCTTCTTGTAGAAGGTGTTGTTCTTGTAGAACGTGTATTTCTAGTAGATCTAGTAGAAGGTGTCGTTCTTGTGGATCTTGTACTTCTTGTAGTTGGTGTTGTTCTTGTTGAACGCGTGTTTCTTGTTGTTCTTGTAGTTGGTGTAGTTCTCGTTGAGCGAGTACTTCTTGTATTAGGTGTTGTACTTGTTGAACGAGTAGTTCTAGTATTTCTAACTGAAGAAGACGTATTTCTTGTAGTTGTTCTTGTGCTTCTAGTATTTGTTGGTGTATTATAAGGTCTACCACTTACATTTCTACTTCTTGCATAACGTCTGTTGTATGCATAGCCATAAGAATTAAAAGGTTGGTAATAAGAAGAATAGTATCCGTTATAACCACCATATCCTGAATTGTAATAGTTGCCATAATAACCACCATACCAACTATTGTAATGTGGATAGCAATAAAACGGATTGTAAAAACTTGAGTAATATGGACGATAGTGCCCATAATTCCAATTATTATAATGACCATAATTATATCCTCCGTAATTATACACATTTACAGTAATGTCATCTGTATCTTCCCAAGCTGCATTATAAGTAAAATCATCACTTTCGCGTTCTAAAGCTTCAACAGCTTCTTCATCAGAATGATTTTCTGATGTGTAATCATCTACGTTAGTGAATACTTCTTCCTCAACCGTTTCGTATTTATCGGCATTTTTATTAAAATATTTTTCATATTTGTTCGCTTTGGATTTAGATTCATTAACAGCTAACTCTTTTGAGTCTTGTGAATAAATTCCATCACTGCTGTTGGAAGTTGTTTTGTACGTACTACACGAAGAAAAGCCTAGTAAAATAAAGCTTGAAAGAACGAATAATAAGGTTTTTTGTTGAAATAATTGTATAATTTTCATAATCGTATGTGTTTTATTGTTTAAAGTTACAAAAATATTTTAGTTTTGCAACTCGATAATTACATTTTTATTAGTCACAATTTTTATGCCAAACAATCAATATGAGTAAAAAACTAACAAAACGAAGTGAAGATTATTCCAAATGGTATAATGAACTTGTAGTAAAAGCCGATTTAGCAGAGAATTCTGGTGTAAGAGGAATGATGATTATCAAACCTTATGGTTATGCAATTTGGGAGAAAATGCAAGCTGAATTGGATAAAATGTTTAAGGAAACAGGTCATCAAAACGCCTATTTTCCTTTATTAATTCCAAAATCATACTTTACAAAAGAAGCCAGTCATGTAGAAGGTTTTGCTAAAGAATGTGCTGTAGTGACACATTATAGATTAAAAACATCCGAAGACGGCAAAGAGATAATAGTTGATGAGAAAGCTAAATTGGAAGAAGAGTTAATTATTCGTCCAACATCAGAAACAATAATTTGGAATTCATATAAAAAATGGATACAATCATATAGAGACTTGCCATTGCTTATTAATCAATGGGCAAATGTGATGCGTTGGGAAATGAGAACACGTTTGTTTTTAAGAACAGCTGAATTTTTGTGGCAAGAAGGTCATACAGCTCACGCAACAAGTGAAGAGGCTGTGAAAGAGGCAGAGTTGATGCATGAAGTGTATGCTAGTTTTTTGAAAAATTTTATGGCAATTCCTGTAATTAAAGGTATAAAAACTGAGAATGAACGATTTGGTGGTGCTATAGAAACGTATACTATAGAGGCTTTAATGCAAGATGGTAAAGCTTTACAGGCAGGAACGTCTCATTTTTTAGGGCAAAATTTTGCCAAAGCATTTGATGTTAAATTTGCAACCAAAGATGGTAAGAAAGAATATGTATGGGCAACTTCTTGGGGTGTTACCACAAGATTAATAGGTGCACTTGTAATGACACATTCTGATGATAACGGACTAGTTTTGCCGCCAAACTTAGCGCCAATTCAAGTAGTTATTGTGCCTATTCACAGAAATGATGAGCAATTAGATGCTATTTCTGTTGTTGCGAATAATATAATGAAAGAGCTTCGTGCTCAAGGCGTGTCTGTAAAATTTGATGATAATGCCGCATATAAGCCAGGTTATAAATTTGCAGAATATGAATTAAAAGGTGTGCCTTTGCGAATTGCAATTGGACCAAGAGATCTAGAAAATGGTTCTGTAGAATTAGCAAGACGTGATACTTTAACTAAAGAATTTACTCAGCAAAATGGCTTAACGGATAAAATTGTAGGTTTATTAAAAGAGATTCAAGATAGTTTATATGAAAAAGCTTTGAATTTTAGAAATGAACACATTACACGAGTTGATGATTTTGCGGAATTTAAAAATATTCTTGAAACTAAAGGAGGTTTTATTTCTGCCCATTGGGATGGAACGGTAGAAACAGAAAAAGAAATTAAAAAATTAACAAAAGCAACCATTAGATGTATTGCTTTAGATGCTGAAAATGAACAAGGAAAATGTGTGTTAACTGGTAGTCCATCTGTAAAAAGAGTTCTTTTTGCTAAAGCATATTAATTTTTTTAAAAAAGTGCTTGGTAGTTTGAAAAAATGATGTAAATTTGCATTCGATTTTGAAACAAATAATTATGGCCCGTTCGTCTATCGGTTAGGACCTCAGGTTTTCATCCTGGAAAGAGGGGTTCGACTCCCCTACGGGCTACAAAAAATAAAAGAAATAAAATGGCAAATCATAAGTCTGCAATTAAGAGAATTAGAAGTAATAACGCAAAAAGACTGCGTAATAAATTACAACACAAAAGTACACGAAATGCAATTCGTGATTTACGTGTAGAAACTGATAAGAAATCAGCAGAAAAAAGTTTAATTTCAGTTATTTCTATGATAGATAAATTGGCAAAGAACAATATTATCCATAAAAGTAAAGCAGGTAACTAAAAATCTAAATTAACCAAAATGGTTGCTGCAATATAAATTAATTTATATATAAAATAAAAAAAAGACTATCTATAATATAGATAGTCTTTTTTTGTGCAGTTATTTTAAGTAGTTTACCATTCATTAGTTCTATTCGCATCCAGGCGAATAAATATAAATAAGAGTAATGTAAATGCTAAAAAGGAAGAGCCACCATAGCTGAAAAAGGGTAGAGGTATTCCTATTGTTGGTAAAACACCAAGCGCCATACCAATATTTATTGTAAAATGAATAAAAAAGATTGAAGCAATAGAATACCCATAGACACGACTAAACCTTGATTTTTGTAATTCGGCTATATAGATAATTCGTAATATTAAAATCACAAAAAGTATTATTACAATTGAGCTTCCAATAAATCCCCATTCTTCACCAACAGTACTAAAAATAAAGTCGGTTTTTTGCTCGGGTACAAAATTCCCTTTTGTTTGTGTCCCTTCTAAAAAGCCTTTTCCAAAAAAACCACCAGAACCAATTGCTATTTTAGATTGCTCTTGATTATAGCCTTTGTTTATTGTATCTTCTGTGATGTTTAGCGCTAAATCAATTCTATCAGTATGCCTTTTGGGAAGTAAATTTTTATAACTATAATGAATCCCAAATATAAAAATAACCAACCCAATAAAGACACCTATATATTGTATCCAAAACTTTCTAAAAAATAAATTTTTGTACTTATACATATATCGTAAAAAAAGAATGAACAGAAATACTATACTTATTTCAATTGATATGTAGCCAAATTTTATAGTGAAAATAGCAATCAACAATAATGAAATTGCAATTGAAATATAGTATTTAGGAAGACCTTCTCTATAAAACACAAAGAAAAAACTTAAATAGACTAATGCGGAGCCAGGATCGGGTTGTAAAATAATTAATAGTGCGGGTATTAGAAGGTAAATTAAAGCAATAAACTGATTCTTAACTTTTTCAAAATCAAATTGCTTATCACTAATTAAGTTGGCAATTGCTAAGGACACAGCAATTTTAGCAAATTCGGTTGGTTGGATAGTGGTAATACTTCCAATTGCATACCAAGAAGAGGCGCCGTTAATTCTTTTACCAAAAACAAAAAGACCAATTAACGAAAGAATAGATATAATGTAAAAGATCCCAGAGAAATTTTTATAAAACCGCGTGTCTAAGAATAATACTGGTATAATAAGAAAAAAACTTAAAACAACCCATAAAATTTGCCTTCCATATTCTGTAGAAAAGTCTAAAATCTTAAAATGCAAATCGGTTTTAGATGCAGAATAAATATTTATCCATCCAAATACTATTAGTAAGAGATAGATGGAAATTAATTTCCAATCTGTTTTATTTATATTACTATTATTGGTTCTCATTGATTGGTGTCACAAGTTTTTTATATTCTTCAAGTAATTTTACATCTTCAAAAAGCTCTTTTTCTTTATAAGGTTTGTTCGTTTTGCCAAATAAATATTTTTCAATCATAAGCGATGCTATTGGTGCAGCATATACGGATCCATAGCCGCCATTTTCTATAAATACTGCAATGGCAATTTTTGGATTTTCTTTTGGAGCAAAAGCAATAAATATTGAGTGATCTTCCATCTCAATTTTGGTTCCATTGCGTTTAATAAAATTTTGGACAGTTCCAGTTTTACCGCATATATCCAGTCCTTTTACTTTTGAATATTTTCCTGTTCCTTTTTCAAAAACTTCAAACATACCTTCAATAACAGGGGAGAAGTGCTTTTCATCAATACTTGTATGTTTTGGGATTGTATATTTTGAATTTAGTTGTTTTCCCTTTATTTTTTTAACAATATGTGGTGTATAATAAAAGCCTCTATTTGCAACAGCAGCAGTCATATTTGCTAATTGTATTGGTGTTGTTTCAACTTCTCCTTGTCCAATAGCATTAGAAATAGTACTAGCGGCTTTCCATTTAAATGTTGGATAATACTTGTTATAAAATTTACCATCTGGGATTCTCCCTCTATCGCCAACTGGTAAATCTACTCCCATAAAATTACCAAAACCAAAACTTTTAACATGTGCACTCCATTTATCTAATCCATTTGCAGAAGATTCTTCTTTTTCAATAATTTTACGATATGTATTTGCAAAAAAACTATTGCAAGAGTTGTAAATAGCTTTGCTAAAACTAACTTGTCCAAAACTGCCACAGTGACATTTCATAAAAGCGACACTTCTAACACCATAACGATGTCCTTTTTTACACGTAAACTTACTGTCAGTTGAAATTACATCTTCTTGTAATCCAATAAGTGCATTTACAATTTTAAAAGGAGATCCAGGTGCATATTGCCCTTTTAAACCTCTATCAAACATAGGTTTGTTTAATGTGTCTCGTAAGAATTTTGTGGAATATTTCGATCTCTTTCTACCAACCATTAAGTTTGGATCGTAGCTTGGTGCTGTAATAAGAGCTAATATTTCTCCACTAGAAGGTTCTAATGCAATTATTGCCCCTCTTTTGTTTTTCATTAACTGTTCTCCGTATTGTTGCAAAACGATGTCAATAGTTAAGGTTAAGTCATTTCCAATAACAGGTAAGGTATCTAAACTGCCATTTTTATAAGGGCCAATAGTTTTATTGTGTTTGTTTTTCTGAAAATGCTGAATACCTTTAATGCCTCTCAAATCTTTTTCGTATTGCTTCTCAATACCAGTATGTCCAATTAGCTCTCCTTGATGGTAGTATTTATCTTTTTTTAATAGCGTATTATTAACTTCACTAATATAGCCCAAAACATTTGCTGCATATTTTATAGGGTAGTTTCGAATTGATCTTTTTTGAATATAAAACCCATCAAATTTATGCATTTTTTCTTGTAAAAAAGCATAGTCTTCTTTTGCTAATTGTTTGAGAAATACAGAGGCTAATCGGTTTGAAAATCTTTTTGCTCGCTTGTGCCTTTTGATGAAATCTTCTTTAGTTATTTTTAATAGTTTACAAAATTGGAGTGTATCTAGCGCTTTTACTTTTTTTGGAATTATCATTACATCGTACGATGTTTGATTGGCTACTAATAAAACATTATTTCTATCGTAAATATAGCCTCTTTCGGGAAAGATGAACTCTTTTTTAATAGCAATTCCATCGGCTTTGTTCTTATACTTATCGGATGATATTTGAAGGTAAAACAATTTTACAATGAAAACTAATCCTGTAAGTATTGTGAAGAATATTAATAAATTACCTCTAGATTTCATAGTTTATTTTAATGTAGATTTAAAAAAGAGAGAAATACCTATGCCTATTATTAAACTAGTTAAAATGCTTGATATTAAAGCATTTGTAAATAAAAGGCTAATCAAACCATTAGTTTTGTAATATGATAATGTGTAAACAATTATTTGATGAATTAAGCTTAGTGAAAAAACATATAACACGCCTTGAAGAATATATAATTTTTTAATATCGAATAATAAATAATCAAATTCAACTTTATTTAAAATTGTATGTAAAACAGGTAGCCTAATATAGGCTATAAATAGTGTTGCTGCCGCATTAATCCCACCTGAATTTGAAAAAAAGTCAATACTCAATCCTAGAAAAAAACTAATTATTAAAATTGGAAAACGTTCTTTATTTAGAGGATATACAAAAATAAAAAATATATAAATTAATGGATTTATATACCCAGAAAACAAAACGTTATTAAAAACAAATACTTGTAATAAAACCAAAATGGTGAATAAAAGTCCATATTTAAAAATTGAATTAGTCATTCTTTTGTTCTAGAGTTTTAATTTCAAGTTTATTTAAATTTGTAATTACATTAATATGCTTTATTGAGCTCATATCATTAAATAACGTGATGTCAATTTTCTCATATTGATTATTCTTAATGTTAAAATTTGAAATAATACCTACCATAATACCTTCGGGAAAAATAGTTGATTTCCCACCAGTGATAATGGTATCACCAATAACAATATTAGCTTGTCTAGGAATGTCCTCTAATTGAATAGTTTTATAATCCATAGAATTCCAAACTAAAGTGCCAAAATGATGGTTTTTTAGTAAACGCGCATTAATTTTGGAGTTTTCATTTAAAATTGAGATTACTGTTGCGAATCGACCAGATGTATTGTTTGTTACACCAACAATACCTTTGTTTGTTATAACACCTAAATCTGAACTAATGCTATCATTTAAACCTTTGTTAATTGTTAAATAATTATTACTTTTTGCGTATTCATTATTAATTATTTTTGCATTAATATAAGTGTACTCTTGGTTGTAAATTGAGGAATCTAAAACGGAATAAGTAGAAGTGCTATCTAGTAAGGTTTTTTTTGAGAGTAAATTTTTCAACCTTACATTCTCTTCTGATAATTCTTTGTTATCTTCCTTAAGATTTAAATAATTATTAAATGTGTTAAAGTTGTTGTATAAACTTCCAGTAATATAATTTGAAGAATTGATGAACTTACTTCGATGAAAAGAATG
Source organism: Flavobacteriaceae bacterium (assembly GCA_036478895.1). Lineage (GTDB taxonomy): Bacteria > Bacteroidota > Bacteroidia > Flavobacteriales > Flavobacteriaceae > S010-17. The sequence continues at coordinate 40,732 of JAZGEV010000049.1, forward strand.
ACTTTGAACCGTTAATGATAAGGCAATAATTTCAAAAAACAGAAATAATAAAAAATATTTATTATTGAATAAAAATGAAATTATTTGTTGCATTGTTGTTAATTCATAAATTCATAATCAGTATAAAAAACAGTTTAAGTGTATTTTATAAATTTAATTTTTTTTTAAATAAATTGAAAGGATTATTTTTTCATCAAGATATTCTTATACTTCTCTATATTATTTAAAGTGATACCTGTACCTCTTACAACGGCCTTTAAGGAGTCTTCAGCAAGATAAACTGGTAAGTCTGTTTTTCTAGACAAACGTTTATCCAATCCTCTTAATAATGAACCACCGCCAGCTAAATAAATTCCAGTATTGTATATGTCTGCCGATAATTCTGGTGGTGTTTCAGATAATGTTTCCATAACAGCATCTTCAATACGAAGAATAGATTTGTCTAGTGCTTTTGCAATTTCGTTATAAGAAATTTGAATTTGTTTTGGTTTACCACTCAATAGATCTCTACCTTGAACAAGCATATCATCTGGTGGTGTTTCTAAATCTTCGGTAGCCGCTCCAACTTCAATTTTTATTCGTTCTGCTGTATGTTCACCAACATATAAATTGTGCTGAGTTCTTAAATAATAAGTTATATCATTTGTAAATACATCGCCGGCAACTTTAATAGATTTGTCACAAACAATACCGCCAAGCGCAATAACTGCAATTTCTGTAGTTCCACCACCTATATCAATAATCATATTTCCCTTTGGTTCCATAATATCAATACCAATACCTATTGCGGCAGCCATAGGTTCGTAAATTAGGTAAATATCTGTTCCTCTCATATGGTGAGCAGAGTCAATTACAGCACGTTTTTCAACCTCAGTAATTCCAGATGGAATACAAATTACCATACGTAAATTTGGGTTAAAAAAACGTTTTTTTATGGTAGGTATTTTTTTTATAAATTCCTTAATCATTGCTTCGGAAGCATCAAAATCTGCAATTACACCATCTTTAAGAGGTCTAATTATTTTAATATTACTATGTGTTTTTCCTTGCATTAATCGCGCTTCTTTTCCTGTAGCGATTATTTCTCCTGTTGTGCGATCTCTTGCAACAATAGAAGGACTATCAATGACAACTTTGCCTTTGTGAATTATTAAAGTGTTAGCAGTTCCTAAGTCGATTGCTATTTCTTCGGTCATGAAATCAAATAACCCCATAAGTTGTTGTTTCTTTTTGTGTTAAGTTTAATAGTGTGTAAAAGTAATAAATATTATATAATTTATAACTATCTTATTTGAGTATTATTATTAAATAATTAATGCTTAAAATGGCGTGTTTTTGTGAATACCATAGAAATATTATGTGTATTACAATAATCTACTGATAATTGATCTTTTATAGAGCCACCAGGCTGAATTACAGCTGTAATCCCTGCATTACCTGCAATTTCTACACAATCTGGAAAAGGAAAAAAAGCATCACTAGCCATTACCGCACCTTTTAAATCAAATTTAAAATGAGTTGCTTTTGTAATGGCTTGGTTTAAAGCGTCTACGCGCGATGTTTGTCCAGTCCCGCTAGCACATAATTGTTTGTTTTTTACTAATACAATAGTGTTTGACTTTGTGTTTTTACATATTTTTGATGCAAATAACAAATCGTCAATTTCAGTATTTGTAGGATGCAATTTTGTTGCTTGAGATAATATTTTTTTAGAGTCAGTTATGTTGTCTTTATCTTGAACTAAAACGCCATTTAAACAAGTTCTAACAGTTGTTTGAGGCATTGAAATTTCTTTCTGTATTAAAAGAATCCTATTTTTCTTCCCCTTTAGTATTTCTAAAGCTTCTAAATTATAAGAAGGAGCAATGACAACTTCACAAAATAATTTATGAATTTCAGTTGCAGTATCAACATCAATTTCTCTATTAGAAATTAAAACACCACCAAAAGCCGATATTGAATCGCCTGCTAGTGCATCTAAATAAGCTTCTTTAATTGTATTTCTTTGAGAAATTCCACAAGCATTATTATGTTTTAAAATTGCAAAAGTTGGTTGTTCGTTTTTGAATTCGAGCATTAAATTAACAGCAGCATCTACATCCAATAAATTATTGTAAGACAATTCTTTACCGTGAAGTTTATCGAATAATTTATCAAAATCTCCAAAGAAAAACCCTTTTTGATGTGGGTTTTCACCGTATCGTAACACTTTACCATTGGTTTCGCTAATTTTTAAAACCGATTCTGAGTGATCACTATTAAAATAATTAAAAATAGCCGTATCATAATGGCTTGAAATGTTAAATGCTTTCCCTGCGAATTTTTTGCGTTGTTCTTTGGTTGTACTTCCATTCTCATTTGAAATAACAGCTAAAAACTCATCGTATTGTTCCATTGAAGATACACAGATAACATCATTAAAATTCTTAGCAGCAGCACGAATTAAGGAAATGCCACCTATGTCAATTTTTTCAATAATCTCTTGTTCAGACGCGCCACTTGCAACTGTTTTTTCAAAAGGATATAAATCGACTATAACAATGTCAAGTTCTGGTATATCAAATTCATTTAATTGTTTTTTATCGTTAGTGTTATTTCGTCTGCTTAAGATACCTCCAAAAACTTTGGGATGTAAGGTTTTAACTCTACCACCAAGTATGGATGGATACGATGTTAAATCTTCCACAGCTATAACTGGAATTCCAAGTTCTTTGATGAATTTTTCAGTACCTCCAGTAGAGTAGATGTTGATGTTTAAATCGTGTAGTTTCTTAACAATTGGTGCTAATCCATCTTTATGAAAAACGGAAATTAATGCTGATTTTGCTTTTTTTAAAGAGCTCATGGTGTGGTTTTTTGCAAAACTACAAAACCTTACTAGTTTCAATAAATATAAGCTTAAAATTTTATTAACTTTATCAACAAGTTTTTAACTATTGAGTTTTATTGATTGAAATGTAAAATAAAGAAATAAAACAATTCTAAAGAGAAGAAAGATTCGATAAATATACAATTGATATTAAACGTAAATAATAGATTAGATTTTTTCAGATAAAAGTATAATAAGTTTTTTGAAAACTGACAATTATCATAATATTTATCAAGACATATTTTGTATATTTGCATTTAAATTCATCAAATGGATGTTATATATATTATGATTGCTGTTAGTGTAATAATCGCCCTTTTGTTTTTGGTGATTTTTATAAAATCTACAAAAATTTCTCAATAAAACAAACATTAAAATGAAAAAAATAAAATATATAATACTAATCTTAATATTATCATTTGTATATAGTTGTTCAGATGATAATAACTCAATTGAAGAAAAACAATACTTAACATTTAATTTCAATACAAATAATAAAAGTAATGAAGTCTTAGAAATAGAAGTTGAAATAATTTCTTATAATCCCATAAAACTTAAATCTGAATTTTTGCGAGAAGTTAATGCTATAAATGAATTAACTGGAGAAGAAGTATATGGATATGTCTTAATTCAAAATACAAAAAGTAACGGTCTTGGTGGATGGAGTGAAGATACAGGTTACTTTTTTGATGGCGAATGTTTTCAATATGGTACAATGATAACTGGAGATAATGGAAACTCGATGTTCCTTTATCCAGATGTAACTACACAATATTTACATCCTGATGTTTGTCCTGGACACAATGAGGCTTTCGTATAAAATTAAATCTAGAAAAATGAAATACATTATATATATATTCATAATTATTTTTGTTAGTTGTAAAA
>JAZGEV010000050.1:0-2089 GCA_036478895.1 Flavobacteriaceae bacterium
AAAAATTCAGACGCTTTACTCTTGCTAACCGAATGGAAAGAATTCCGTTCTCCAAATTTTGATATCATAAAAGAAAATCTTAATAATGCCGTTATTTTCGATGGAAGAAATCAGTATAATGCTTTTAATTTGTCAGATGATGGTTTTGAGTATTTGCAGATTGGGGTTTGATTTTTACCTCGTGACATTAATTGAAAACGCCACTCATAAACGTCACTCTGAATTTATTTCAGAGTCTGTTGAATTGTAAAATACTATTAGCAACTTCTACTGTTAGCCACAGCAGGTTCCGAAATAAATTCGGAATGGCGAGTTCGAAATGATCATTTTTAAAACAATGCTATAAATACACAACAAAATAGTACAATATGCTATTTTTGTTGTATATTCGCAACATAATATGGAATATTTATCGGATAAAGAAATACTAGAAATTCTAGGCAAAAAATTAAAGCAAATACGTCTTAATGAAAATTACACCCAACAATTCGTGGCAGATAAAATTGGTATTGACAGAGCAACGCTAAGTTTGATCGAAAATGGACACAATACTACATTAACCAATTTTATAAAATTATTACGAGTTTATAAAAAAGTTGATGAACTAAACACCTTACTTTATTTACCTAAATACAATGTCATGGAAATGCTAAAACTAGAAAAAAAAAGAAAAAAGAATGCATCTCATAAAAGATAAACTATGCTACTAGAAATTAAACTTTGGGAGAAAACAGTTGGTGCATTACTTTATGACATAACGACTGGAAAAGTCATATTTCAATACGATAATAACTTTGTAGATAATGGCTTGCAGATAGCACCTCTTTTAATGCCATTAATTAAAAACAAAGAATATATATTTTCTTTAGCCGATGAAACTTACAAAAATTTACCACCAGTATTTGCAGATTCATTGCCTGATAAATTTGGAAACACCATACTAGATACTTGGTTACAGCAACAAGGTAAAACGATAAATCAATTAAATCCAGTAGAAAAATTGACCTATATAGGCAAACGAGGTTTGGGTGCATTGGAATACTTTCCAAATGTAGATCAAGAAACCAACAACAAATCAATTCGTGTCAAAGATATTGTTGCTATTGCAAATGAAGTATTACAACAAAAAACAATCCCAAAAAGTTCACTTAAAAATATTTTCCAAATAAGCAGTTCTGCTGGCGGAGCTAGAGCAAAAGCCCTAATAGCAATAAACAGCGTGACTAATGAAATACTGCCTGGTGATATTATATATAATAACAAACAGACCTCTTACTACATTCTAAAAATTGACAACAATACGCCAATTAAAGACTATGGAAAGATTGAATTCATCTATTATCAAATGGCAAAATTGGCAAAAATTGATTTTATGCCATCAAAATTATATGTAGAAAATGGAAATTCACATTTTTTAACTGAGCGGTTTGACAGATTAAACGGTGAAAAAATACACATGCAAACCTTATGTGCTATCGCAAAAATGGATTTTAATAACCCAACAGTCAATTCGTACGAACAAGCATTTAGAGTTATTATGCAATTAAATCTAAATTTTATTGATACTGTGCAATTATATCGTAGAATGATTTTTAATGTTTTAAGCCGAAATGTAGATGATCATACCAAAAACATTTCTTTTTTAATGGACAAAAAAGGTGTTTGGAGGCTTGCTCCTGCATACGATCTTATTTATACACTAAACACAAGTACCTATTGGGGAAAAAGACACGAAATGTCTGTGAACGGAAAAAGAGCTAAAATTACCATAGAAGACGTGTTGAAAATAGGAAAAGATTTAGGCATTACAAACCGAAAAAAAATCATACTCGAAATTGTTAACGCTATATCTCAATGGGAAGTTTTAGCAAAATTACAAGAGTTACCCAACAAAACAATGAAAGCCATTGAAACAAACTTGAAATATGAATCGTTTGAGTGATTTCCGTTTTTGTAATTACGCTTGCTTAAAACGATGTCCTGATTGACAAACGCACTGCACAACGTCACTCTGGATTTATTTCAGAGTCTGTTGAATTGAAAAAACACTATTAGCAACATCTACTGTTAGCCAAAGCAGATTCCGAAA
>JAZGEV010000051.1:0-64965 GCA_036478895.1 Flavobacteriaceae bacterium
CCACACCAAGCTGCCCAAAAATCTACTAATACTGGTTTTGTTGCTTTTAATACTACTTCTTCAAAGTTAGCGTCTGTAATTTCTAATGTCATTTTTTTATTGTTTTAATTCTGCTCCAATATTAAGGAAAATATTTTATATAGACTTCTATTATCTTACAAAAGTAAGGATAAATAACTATCTTATTTAATTTTCATTATCGAAAAACTCAATTTTACTATAAAAACTTTTGATGGTGTATTTGAAAAGTGCTTTATACGATCTCCATTTTACGCAATAAAAAAGAAGCGTTCATGTTTTGGCAAATACCTTCTTTAAAAGTATAGTCAAAATGCAATTCATCATTTATAATTTCAGCATCAAAATAATGGTTTTTTACTTGTTTTAAATCTTTAGTGATTTCACATAAACTCAAATCATGTGTAGCGATAATCCCTGTAGCGTTAGATTTTACTAACTTTTCGACAAATTTACGTGAGCCAATGGCTTTGTCTTTACTATTTGTACCTTTTAATATTTCATCTAGAATAATAAAATATTCGGGTTTGTTTTTAGTTGGATCTATCTCGTCAATAATAAATTTTAAACGTTTTAATTCTGAGAAAAAATACGATTCATCATCACTTAAAGAATCGCTTGTCCTCATACTGGTAATTAGTTTTATAGGCGAATACTCATAACCTTTTGCGCAAACGGGCAAGCCAATATTTGCCATAACAATACTTAGCGAAACAGTACGTAGAAAAGTACTTTTCCCTGCCATATTTGCGCCAGTTATTATAAAAAACTCTTTATTGTTGATGTTGAAGTCATTATTCACACGTTTTTTTTCGGTCAATAATGGATGTCCCAATTGTTTTGATTTTACTGTAATGTTGGACGTATTTATAATTGGAAAACTATGTTTGGGATGATTAAACACATAATTCCCTAATGAATTATGTGCGTCAAAAAAAGCAATAATTTCAAACCATTTTTCTACTTGATGCTGCTGTTTGTTTATCCATTGTTCAATCTTATAGCTTTGGTTTAAATCCCATAAACCAAAAGCATTTCCAAAGATGCCAAATAAAATATTATTCCGTTGGTCAAGTGCATCTAAAGTTTTTGAAAAACTATTAAATATAGCTGAAGCTTTTTGAGATGTTGTTTTAATAGCATTTTGCTTATTTTTCAACAAGTCCGTTTTAAATTGTTCATTTTCAATTTGTAATAATAACTGATGATATTGTTTAAAAGTCTCTTTTGCGCTATTGGCATTTGAATACAATTTACTTACTTTCTTTAGATACAAACCACTAATTCCTAATCCAATAAAAAACCAGATCACTATAAATTTAAAACTTACAATATCAAAATAGTTAAGTACAAATAAAACAACTGAAGCTAAAGAAAATAACTTTGGAATAAGTGCCATATATTTAGGTAGAAAAGCAGTGTAATTTTGTATCCATTTAAGAATTGATTCTGCTTTTGTATCAACGTCAACTAAACTAGCGGTTGCACTATAATTTTGTCGCCAGGTTGCTTTTTTAGAGAGTTCTTTTAAAGCGTTTTGTTTTGTAATAATGTCTTTTGTGGTATTCTCTGTAAGTATCGAAGCTAGTTTGTCCTTGCCAGATGTGGTTGCGGTTCTGTTGATATATTGAAAGAAAGAATTCTTGCCAAACAAATCAATATCATAACTAAACTCATGGTTCGGATTTTTATATTTTTCACCAATATCTAAATCTGACACATCATCATTTAACACCTTAATTTCTGTTTGATTGATGTTAATTAAAGCACTTATTTTATCTTTTTGATGTTGTAAATCTGTGTGCTTTGATACTAAAAATAAAAAAATAGCGATACCTATTAATAGAATAGGCATAACAATTTTTGTATTGCCAAAAAAGAAATAAACACCAAACGATATTAATCCAAAAACCACAAGACGTAAAATACTAGAAGACACCAACCTTTTTTTGACAGTAGATAAATGTTGTTCAAAAGTTGCTTTTTCTTTAGTGTAGAAATTTAAAGGGTTGCTCATTGTGAGTTGAAAAATCTGTTTAGATTACAAATAACGCAAAAATAATAGAACTTAAAATAGTTTTAATAAAAAATTTACTTAATCGGGCATTTTCAAAAAAATTACAAACTTATTAACAATACCCCTAAATTATTAGGGGATACGCTTTCAAATTCATTAAAAATTGTATTTTTGCCCCATAAATTTTATTAAAAAATCAGAAAATATACAAAAATGGCTACAATTCGATTTCATGCATTAAAAGAAACTTTCAATCGCAAACCTGTAAAGTTTAAAGAAAAAGGAAAACATTCCGAAAATTTTGGAAAAAACGTTTTCAATTACAATGCAATGCGTCAATCTATGACAAAAGAAGCATTTAAATCTGTTCAAGATGCTATAGATCTTGGTTCTAAAATAGATCGTAAAGTAGCAGATCAAGTAGCTAGTTCAATGAAAGATTGGGCTTTGAATAAAGGAGCAACACATTACACACATTGGTTTCAACCATTAACTGGAACAACGGCAGAAAAGCACGATGCATTTTTTGAGCCAATTGAAAACGGAGCTGCTATCGAAAAATTTGGTGGCGGACAATTAGTACAACAAGAGCCAGATGCGTCTTCTTTTCCAAATGGAGGAATAAGAAACACCTTTGAAGCACGTGGTTATACAGCTTGGGATCCAACATCGCCTGCATTTTTATATGGAACAACGTTATGTATTCCTACAATTTTTGTTGCTTATACAGGTGAAGCTTTAGATTATAAAACGCCACTATTAAAAGCATTGCATCGTATTGATGATGCAGCAACGGCTGTTTGTAAATATTTTGACAAAAATGTGAAAAAGACCATTTCAACTTTAGGTTGGGAGCAAGAATATTTTTTAATTGACGATGCATTTTCAAAAGCAAGACCAGACATTACATTAACAGGTCGTACTTTATTAGGACATTCATCTGCTAAAGGGCAACAATTGGACGATCATTATTTTGGATCAATTTCCGATAGAGTTTTAAATTACATGCGCGATTTAGAAAGTGAATGTATGTTATTGGGTATTCCTGTAAAAACGCGTCATAATGAGGTTGCGCCAAATCAATTTGAATTGGCACCTGTTTTTGAAGAAACAAATTTAGCGGTAGATCATAACTCATTATTAATGGATGTGATGGGAAAAATTGCAAGTCGTCATCATTTTAAAGTATTATTTCACGAAAAGCCGTTTGCAGGAATCAACGGTTCGGGGAAACATAACAACTGGAGTTTAGCAACAGATACAGGCGTTAATTTGTTGAGTCCTGGTAAAACACCAATGAGCAATTTACAATTCTTAACCTTTTTTATTAATACGATAAAAGCAGTTCATGATCACGAAGAATTGTTGAGAGCAGGAATTGCAACGGCAAGTAACGATCATCGTTTAGGAGCTAATGAAGCGCCACCAGCAATCATCTCAGTATTTATTGGATCGCAATTAACCAACGTATTACAAAATTTAAAAAAAGTAACTAACGGTAAATTATCTCCAGAAGAAAAAACTGACTTAAAATTAAACATTGTTGGTAAAATTCCAGAATTAATTTTGGATAATACTGATAGAAATAGAACTTCACCATTTGCCTTTACAGGGAATAAATTTGAATTTAGAGCTGTTGGTTCAACTCAAAACTCAGCAAATCCAATGACTATTTTAAATACCATTGTTGCAAAACAATTACAAGAATTTAAAGTTGAAGTTGATGGGTTAATTAAAACTAAGGATTTAAAGAAAGACGAAGCTATATTTAATGTATTGCGTGAATACATCAAAAAATCTGAACGTATTTTGTTTGAAGGAAACGGCTATTCAGATGCGTGGGAGAAAGAAGCAAAAAAACGAGGCTTAAGTAATAATAAAACAACGCCAGTAGCTTTAAAAGCTAAAGTGTCTAAAAAAACCATCGCTCTTTTTGAAGATATGGATGTTATGACCGAAGTGGAAAGTAGATCTCGATACGAAATTGAAATGGAAGAATATATGATGCGTATTCAAATTGAAGGACGTGTTTTAGGGGATTTAGCACGTAATCATGTTGTGCCAACTGCTATAAAATACCAAACGGCATTAATCACAAATGCACAAGGATTAAAAGATATTTTCGGCAAAGATTTTAAAAGTATAGCGAAAGAACAATTGGATTTAATTAAAGATATTTCTGGTCACATTACGGGAATTAAATCTAAAACTAAAGCGATGATTAATGAACGTAAAAAAGCCAATAAAATTGATGATTTTGAAAAGCAAGCATTGGCATATTGTAATGAGGTAAAACCTTATTTTGACGAAATTCGTTACCATTGCGATAAGTTAGAAATTATGGTTGATGATGAAATTTGGCCATTGTCAAAATACCGTGAAATTTTATTTACACGATAGTTATAAGAGCAACGTTGCTAAGACTAGTTAGAGTAAGGGTTTCATTTAAAGTGAAGCCCTTTCTTTTTTAGGACTTTAAACAAAATTCAAAGACTTAATTAATGATAAGAAAAGCCACATTAAAAGATGCTAAAGCAATAGCGAATATTTACAATTATTATGTAGATAACTCTATAGCTACTTTTACAGAATCTGCTATTACACTATATGAAGTAAAAGAAAATATAAGAGAATCTATTGCATGGTTTGTATTTGAAGAAAATGATAAAATTTTAGGATATGCATATGCTAGTGCTTGGAAAGGACGTTGTGCTTATCGATTTACTGTAGAAACATCTGTTTATTTAGAACCCAATTCTTTTGGGAAAGGTATTGGAACAAAATTATATACCCATTTATTAAACGAATTAAAAAAACAAAATATTCATTCGGTTATTGGTGGAATTTCTTTACCAAATAAAGCAAGTGAAAAATTGCACGAAAACTTAGGTTTTAAAAAAGCGGCTCATTTTAAAGAGGTTGGCTTTAAATTTAATAAATGGATTGATGTTGGTTATTGGGAATTGCTTTTAAGCTCTAAATAAAACCATCAATCACATTTTTAATTTTAGAGAGGCTTAAGCCTGTTAATTCATGTAATTCCTCGGTTGTGCCGTGTTCTATAAAGTTATCAGGTATGCCCAAACGCTTTAATTTGATGTTTGGATAGTTGTTTTCATTCAAAAATTCTAATAATGCAGAGCCAAATCCGCCTTGTAAAACACCATCTTCAATGGTTATTATTTTATCAAATTTTTCACAAATTTGGTGCAATAATTTAGCATCCAATGGCTTGATAAAAATCATATTGTAATGTGCAATTATATTGGAATATTTTGAGTTTTCACAAATAGAAATAATGTTATTACCGATAGTTCCAATACTTAAAACAGCTATTTTTTCACCATTTGAAATTTGACTCCCTTTACCGATGTTAATTTTAGAAAAACGTGATATTGAATAATCAATTGGACTATTTGAGTTAATTTTTCCACGAGGATACCGTATTGCAATAGGCGATTTTAAACCCAGTTGTGCAGTGAACAATAAGTCTTGAAATTCTTTAGCATTTAGTGGCGCGCAAACTATTAAATTTGGAATACATCTTAAAAAAGCAATGTCAAAAACACCATGATGCGTTGCGCCATCTTCGCCTACCAAACCAGCTCTGTCAACACAAAAAATTACAGGTAAATTTTGTAAAGCCACATCGTGTATAATTTGATCATAGGCACGTTGTAAAAAAGTAGAATAAATAGTGCAAAAAGGTATGTAGTTTTGAGTTGCCATTCCTGCAGCTAAGGTTACGGCATGTTGTTCTGCAATACCAACATCAAAAGCTCTTTTTGGAAACGCTTCCATCATATATTTTAAAGAACTTCCAGTTGGCATTGCTGGTGTAATACCTACAATTTTTTCATTGTGTTTAGCTAATTCTACAATGGTGTGTCCAAAAACATCTTGATATTTTATTGCAGTTTTGTCAGTTTTTATAATCTCACCAGATATTTTATTAAATTTTCCAGGAGCATGATAAGTTACTTGATTTTCTTCGGCTTTAGCCAAACCTTTTCCTTTGGTTGTTATAAGATGTAAAAAACGAGGTCCATTTTTATGTTGTAACCTTTTTAATTCAGCTATAACTGCTTGTAAATCGTGTCCATTAATTGGTCCAGAATAATCAAAATTTAAAGCTTCAAAAATGGTAGTATCACAATTCTTTTTTCCTTTTTTCAAGTCCGATAAATAATCTTTTAAAGCACCAACATTTGGATCAATTCCCATGGCATTATCATTGAGAATTATTAAAATATTAGCATCAGTAATGCCTGCGTGATTTAAAGCTTCAAAAGCCATGCCGCTTGCAATACTCGCATCGCCAATAACTGCAACGTGCTGTTTGTTATTATCGCCATTAAGTTGTGATGCCAATGCCATACCAAGTATTGCAGATATTGATGTTGATGAATGTCCTGTTCCAAAAGTATCAAACTCACTTTCACTACGTTTTGGAAAGCCAGAAATGCCATTTAATTGTCTGTTGGTATCAAAATTATTTTTACGACCAGTTAATATTTTATGCCCGTAAGCTTGATGTCCAACATCCCAAACCAACAAATCATTAGGTGTGTCAAAAACATAATGCAACGCAATGGTTAATTCTACAACGCCCAAACTAGCGCCTAGATGACCTTCTTTTACGGAAACAATATCAATAATAAAATCGCGTAAATTTTGAGCAACTATTGGTAATTGGTCTACAGTTAATTTTCTAAGATCTTGAGGATTGTCTATATGTTTTAAAAGGTTGTTTTTCACGATGTGAAATTACAATATTAATTTAAAATTGATTAATTTTGAAAAACATTTAAAATTAATAATTAGAACATATAAAATTATGGCACAAGTAGGAATAATTATGGGAAGCAATTCTGATTTACCAATAATGCAAGGCGCAATAGATATTTTAGAAAGTTTTGATATTCCTTTTGAAGTTGATGTAGTCTCGGCTCATAGAACTCCTGAAAAATTATTCGATTATGCAAAAAATGCTCATGAAAGAGGCTTAAAAGTCATAATTGCCGGTGCTGGTGGCGCTGCACATTTACCTGGTATGGTGGCAAGTATGAGTCCATTACCTGTAATTGGTGTTCCTGTAAAATCTAGAAATTCTATTGATGGTTGGGATTCTATACTATCAATATTACAAATGCCTAGTGGTGTTCCAGTTGCAACAGTTGCCTTAGATGGAGCGACAAATGCTGGAATATTAGCTGCTCAAATTGTTGCAGCAGGCGATAAATGCGTTTTGGATAAAATTATTTTTTATAAAGAAAGCCTAAAAATTAAAGTTGAAAAGGCTTCAAAAGAGATTAAAAAATAGTTTATAGATTTTTTAAATGTTGTAAAAATGGAATTTTACGATTTCTAGAAACAGGAATGTTTTTTTTATTAGTTAGTACAACATAACCTTCATTTAAATATTTGTCAATATAATTAGTATTAATTAAGTGTGATTTATGCACTAAATAAAAGCCATTATTTTCCAACATTTTATTAAAATGACCAATACTACTTGAGCTTAGTATTGTTTTTTTATCTTTAATATGTATTTTAGTGTATCCGCCATCACCTTCGCAATGAATAATATTTTCAATGGTTATAAATTCAATACTATCCATTGATGGAATAATGATTTTTTTATTTTTAAACGTTGTTGTTGCTAAGTTTTCTACAAGTAATTTATTTTTAACTAATGCTGTTTTGTGTTCAATGTTTAAAATAGCTTTGTGGACTGCTTTTATCAAATCTGAGTTGTCAATCGGTTTTACCAAATAACCAATGGCGCAATGATTTATGGCTTCAATGGCATAATTATCAAAAGCAGTTGCAAAAATAACTTCAAAATTAGGTTGCTTGAATTTTTTTAATACTTCAAAACCATTGATTTCGGGCATGGCAACATCCAAAAACACCAATTGAGGCTCAAGCTCGTTAATCAATTCAATGCCTTTATTTGGATCTTGAGTTTCGGCAATGAGTTCTATGTTTGGACAAAAACGTTCTAACTTATTTTTAAGAATTGCTATGGCTTTTCTTTCGTCGTCAATAATAATGGCCTTTATTTTCATTGTTAAAATAGTTGTTTAAATAATAATTTCACTTCGGTTCCTGTTGCTTTACTGAGTTCTGATCTGTCGGTTATGGAATAATCAATTTGCCATTGATTACTCTCTTTTAATAATATTAAGCGATCTTCTAAAACATGTGTGGAATGTGATTCTTTATGTTTTGAAATTACGAAATTCATTTTTTGAGCTGTATTAATTCCAACACCATCATCTGTAATAATAACTAAAAAGGAAACTTCATTTTTTTTAATAAATTCTATAGATACAATGCCATTCCCTTTTTTATGAAATAAGCCATGATTTATGGCATTTTCAACAATGGGTTGTAACATCATAGCAGGAATTTCTGTGTCATCAACATCCAGCTTTGGATCTACATTAATTGTAAAATTTAACTTTTCTTCAAATCGTAATTTTTCAATGTCTAAATAGTTTCTTAAAAGTAAAATTTCTTCACTAATTAAAATGTTTTCTTTTCTAGAATAATCAAAAAATAAACGCATTAATTTAGAGAATTTTGTCAAATAATCTTCGGATGTTTCCACATCATTTTGTTGTATATAATACTGTATTGCATTTAATGAATTATGAACAAAGTGTGGATTTAACTGGTTTCGTAATGAATTTAATTCTATTTGATGTAATTTTTTTTGTTGGTTTAATTCCTTTTCTAATTGTTCTTGTATGAGTTTATTTTTTTTATTATTAAAAGTAGTAAATAGGATCACAATTGCAGTTGCCACCAAGAGTGCAATAGCAAATAAAATAATAACTAATAAATCTATTTTTTCAGACATAAAAAGCTTTTTATATAACAACCGTATAAAATGATATTGAGTATTGTTATCATAATACGAATGGGAATCCCTTTAATGCTCAAGGTAAACATAAATAATTGAATGGGTAAAAACCCAAGATAAAAAATTAACAAACCAGAAACGATCCAAAATTTTTGAGATCTTTTAAAATTCACAACTTCTGTTTTGTTTAATAAATTACGGTAAAAAATTGTGGCTAAAATTAAAATGATTATAGTGCCAACAGTGAGTGGAATACTCCATATTGCACTAAAAAAATCCTCATAAATTAGAGCGTAAAATATAGAAACTGAAAACAGAATACTTAAGAGAATTACCATTTTTTTCTCTTTTAAAATAGCAAAAAACCAATAAAAATAAAAAGAGAAAGATACTATTGTAAAAATATTATAGAGAAACCAATTAGCATAACCATTCGCACTAACTAAGTATCCTAAAATTTCATTCAATACAACATAACTTAAAAAATAAACAAAATATCTTTGTGAACTGTGCTTGTATTTTGGGTAATATAAGATAGCAGCAATACATGCTGCTCCTTGAATTATCCAAAGAATAATACTAAATGTTAATATCATTACTAATTATTTTTAAAACTAATCGCCAGAATTATAGTCATTTGGTGGCATTCCTGCATTTCCATAGTTCAATGGCGAAATACCATTAGAATTAATATTTGGTGCATGACCTCTTGTTATAACCTTGTGAGTTGGTGCAAAAAAGACTGTTGATTTAGTAATACCATGGCTGTCTGGTTTTGAACCAAAATAGACACGTAAACCTAATTTTTCTAAACCAAGAGAATCAGATTTTTGTTTCACATAATGAATGTAATTCTCCATTTCCTCCATGCTAAACCAAATATCTCGGTTATCTGTTCTTTCAACGCCGTCATTGCTTAAAAATGCATTTATTGCTTCATATTGGTTGGATTTATACGCTTCTTCATAACTATTCGCAATATCAGAAGTAATTAAACCTTGTGGAGTTTGATAATTGTGATTGCAATTATTACATGAGATTAGTATCATAATGATGCTACCCAATAAAATGAGTTTTGTAAATAAATTCTTCATAAGTTTTGTTTTATAGTTGTGATTATTAGTTACAAATATCACTAAAAAGCATACTTAATCCAAAGTAAAATTGATAAACTATAGTTTTTACTCGATGATGTGATACTATTATTTGATTAACAGTAAATTTAAACAATTTAAAAAAGCACTTAGATTGAGTTTTTGAAAATTTTAAACGAAGCAAGAATGAATCTTATTGTCAATACTAAGGTTTGTAATTATTATTTGCAAACTTTAGTTTGAATGATTTACTTTTGTTATAAAAATTCTTAATAAAAGCTCATATGAATCCATTACTTCAAACATTTAAAACAAAATACAATACTGCACCATTCTCTAAAATCAAAAACGAACATTTTAAGCCTGCTTTTATAGAATCCATTAAGGATGCCAAAGATGAAATTGACGTTATTGTAAATAATAGTGATGTGCCAACTTTTAAAAACACTATTGAATCTTTAGAATTTTCGGGACAGCAATTGAGCCGTGTTTCTTCTGTTTTTTTTAATTTGAATTCGGCTGAAACCAATAAAAAAATGCAGGAGATTGCTCAAGATATTTCTCCTTTATTATCTGATTTTGGGAATGATATCATTTTAAATGAGAAATTATTTGAACGTATAAAATCTATTTTTCAGAATAAAGAATCACTTAATTTAACTGTTGAGCAAACAACATTATTAAATAAGAATTATAAAAATTTCTCTAGAAATGGCGCAAATTTGAATAAAGAGGATAAAATTGCATTGCGAGAAATTGATAAAAATTTATCTAAATTAAAATTACAATTCAGTCAGAATGTCTTAACAGAAAGTAATGCTTTTGAAATGCTTTTAACCAATGCAGACGATTTAAAAGGCTTGCCAGATGATGTTAAAGAAGCAGCTAAGTTGCTAGCAAAATCAAAATCCAAAAATGGATGGTTAATTACATTGGATTATCCAAGTTATGGACCGTTTATGACGTATTCATCCAATAGAAATTTAAGAGAGAAATTAGCAAAAGCTTATGGTAAACGTAGTTTTAAAAATAATGAATTTGATAATCAAGATAACGTATTGGGAATTGTAAAATACCGTCATAAAAGAGCAAATTTATTAGGTTATGACAGTCATGCGCATTTTGTTTTGGAAGAGCGAATGGCAGAAAACCCTCAAACGGTTATAGAATTTTTAAATGATTTATTGATTAAAGCAAAACCTGCAGCGCAAAAAGAATTTAAGGCTTTAAGTGACTTTGCAAGTGGTGATAATGTGCAAAAATTACAAAAATGGGATGGTGCTTATTATACTGAAAAAATGAAAAAACAATTATTCAATTTAGATGAAGAATTGTTGAAACCTTATTTTTCTTTAGAGAATGTTTTACAAGGTGCATTTACTATGGCACATAAATTATACGATTTGAATTTTACCGAAGTTTTTGATATAGACACATATCATAAAGAAGTAAAAACGTTCGAAGTCACCAATACAAAAGGTGAATTCATAGCTGTTTTTTATACCGATTTTTTTCCAAGAGCAGGAAAAAGAAATGGCGCTTGGATGACTTCATACAAAACGCAATGGCAAAAAGATGACACTAATTCTCGCCCTCATATTTCAATTGTTTGTAATTTCACCAAGCCAACCGAAACCAAACCGTCTTTATTAACTTTTAGAGAAGTAACAACTTTGTTTCATGAATTTGGGCATGCATTGCACGGAATTTTGGCAAATACTACATATCCAAGCTTATCTGGAACAAGTGTTTATTGGGATTTTGTTGAATTGCCATCTCAAGTTATGGAAAATTGGGCTTATGAAAAAGAAGCCTTAGATTTATTCGCAAAACATTACAAAACAAATGAAATTATTCCAATGGAATTGGTAGAGAAGATAAAAAAATCAGCTAATTTTATGGAAGGAATGCAAACATTGCGCCAATTGAGTTTTGGTTTAATGGATATGAAATGGCATGGAAAGGATCCGTCTAATTATAAAAATGTAAAAGAAATTGAAGCTGCAGCTTTTTCTGAAACTCAATTGTATCCAATTGTTGAAGAAAATTGTATGAGTACAGCTTTTTCGCACATATTTCCTGGCGGATATTCATCGGGTTATTACTCATATAAATGGGCTGAAGTTCTAGATGCTGATGCTTTTGCGTACTTTAAAGAACAAGGTATTTTTGATAAGCAAACAGCGTTAAAATTTAAGGAGAATGTACTTAGTAAAGGTGGTACAGAAAAACCAATGACTTTGTATAAGCGTTTTAGAGGTAAAGAGCCTAAAGTGGATGCTTTGTTAAAACGAGCAGGTTTACTGTAATAATTTGATAATGGAAAATATAAAATTAATTTGTTCGGATATTGATGGTACTTTATTAAATAAAGAACGTCAATTATCTGTAAAAACAATTCAAGAAATTAAGCGTTTAAATAGGATTCCCTTTATTCTTATTTCTTCACGAATGCCAAAAGCAATGCGTCATTTACAGGAAGAGTTGGCTATTCAAAAACTACCTTTAATTGCTTATAATGGCGGTTTAATTATAAATAATGCAAAAATCATCTCTTCTACAGAAGTTGATTTAAATAGTACAAATATTATTGCTGAATTCTGTAAGAGTACTAACATTCATTTGAGTTTATATCATAATGATGAATGGTATGTGCCACAACTCGATTATTGGGCAAATAGAGAAGCTAATAACACGAAAGTCAATCCAACAGTTCAGTCTATTTCAAAGACAATTTCAATTTGGGAAAATGAAAATAAAGGCGCTCATAAAATTATGTGTATGGGAGATGAAAATGAAATTGATAGTCTTGTTTCTTTTATTGAAGAAGAATTAAATGATGCTATTATTGCATATAGATCAAAAGCAACCTATTTAGAAATTGCATCGAAAAAAATATCCAAAAAAACAGCAATTGAAGATTTGATAAAGTTTAAATATGCAACACTAAGCTTAAAAAATGTGCTAGCTTTTGGCGATAATTATAATGATATTGAAATGATTACCCATGTTGGAGTAGGAGTTGCCGTTAAAAACGCTAAACTTGAATTGAAAGAAAAAGCAAACTTTATTACAGAAAGTAATTTAAATGATGGCGTTGCTAATTTTTTAGAAGTTAATTTTTAGAATTAATCTTTTAAAATAATTTCCACACGCCTATTTTTTCTATTAATAGGAGAATCTTTGTATTTTGAATGTACTTCTCCATAACCTATAGTTTCTATATTTCCAGCTTTAACACCACGTGAAATTAAATAATCCTTTACTGCAATACAGCGTTGTTCTGATAAAACTAGATTGTAATCATCATGTCCACCACTATCTGTAAATCCTTTTAATAAAAATTCTGCTTCAGGATTATCTAGCATATAATAAGCAATAACACTTAAATCAAACTTTGATTGTTTGTTTAAATCAGAACTATTTAAATCAAAAAATATTTTTTCACTAATCCAATCTTGGTCATTTTTAGTTTTAAAAACGGTTTCTTTATATTTTCGTTTTCTTTTTTCATATACTTTAGGACAGCCATTATTACTTTTAATTCCAAAAGTATTTGGGCATTTGTCTAAACTGTCAATAATACCATCTTTATCTTTATCATTTGGACAACCATTATTTGTTTTTGAAAAAAGCAACGGGCATTTGTCTACATCATTTCTGTATCCATCTTCATCATAATCATTACTGCTATGGTTTTTATTTGTATCAATATTTTTTTTAATTCTCGGCTTCTTATTAACTGATGGTTTCCTAACTATTTTTTTAGGAGTTGGTAATATTTTTGGAATTTCTTTAATTAATTCTTTATCTTTTACTGTTTCTTGCTTAGCCTTAAAGTGATAAACTAAACCAAAATTAAAAATTACTTGAGAATCATTGTGTTTATCGCCAGAAATATTGGAATCTAAACCTTCAATTTTATCTGATAAAAAGGGATTAAAACGCCCTTCAAATAGTAAATCAATATTTTTAATTCGATATCTAGAACCAAAACCATATGTAAAAGACAAAACACGTTGTTGTTCTAAAAAAACATTTTCAATGGTTGGCATGTAGATTGTTGGTAAAGGTAAATTACTAACTAACTCTGGTTTAACACTAGAAAAACTAATTCCCGAAATTAAATAAGGCTGAAATTTTTTATGTTTTTTAATTGATCTTAGATAGAATTCACCAATTATGCCAAAATTTATAAGTTTTGATGAACCTTTCATGGCAGAAAAGTTTTGATATTGACTGTGCGTATTTGAAACAGGTTTCCCGTCGTATTCAAAATCAACTTTAGTATATGATAATTCCAATCGAGTTTTTGAGTGACTTGAGAAAAAACGAAACAATTTTGAATCAAATTTAGATTCAGAGAAATCGGCTATATAAGCTAATCCAAAATTTATTCCAGTATTATTTGAAGCACTTTTAAAACTTTTAGCTTCTCCATAATCAGTTTGCATAAAACTATTCCCTACAAAAACACCAATTTCGTTGTGCAAATTGATTTTATTTTGTGCATTAAGATTAATGATTGATAATAAAATAAAAGTGTATACTAGTTTCATAGGAAAATATTAAAAAAAAAAGACTGCAAGTGAATTATGCAGTCTTTTTTATTAATGTAAATATTATTTTAACATAACATCTACTCTTCTGTTTCTTTCATTTACTGGTAAATCTCTAAATTTAGGGTTTGACTCACCATAACCCATAGTTTCAATGTTATTTGGATTCACACCACGAGCAATTAAATAATTCTTCACTTTTTGACTTCTTGTTTCAGACAATTTTTGATTGTATTCATCACTTCCACCTCTGTCAGTATTTCCTTTTAACATAAACATAGCGTGTGGATGATCTAGCATATAGATTGCAATAGCATTCAAATCAAATTTTGATTTATAAGTTAAACGTGTGCTATTTAAAGCAAAATAAATTTGTTCACTAATAAAATCATTTGAATGATTATCTATAGTAGTTACAGTTGAAGAGCCAAAATCAGGTTTTGGACAGCCATTATTGTTTTTAAGACCAGGAGTGTTTGGACATAAATCTATATTATCAGCAACACCATCTTTATCAGAATCTCCAGGGCAACCTTTATTCGTTTTAGAGAAAACGAATGGACAAGAATCTACATCGTTTGTAAAACCATCACCATCATAATCATTATTTACTTTTGGCATATTTTTTAATTTAGCATTTACTGCCGCATTTACCATGTCATCAAAATTTGGTTTTTCAACAACTTCCTCTATCACTTCTTCAACAAAATCTTTCCCTTGCCAAACATAATTATCGTGATCTTTCCCGTTTATTTTAAAAACCAATCCTAAATTAGTTTGGTAAAACACTTCCATATGTTGTTTGTTACTTCTCGCAGCGTCAAGATGATCTTCCTCATTCAAGTTAACAGTTGGACGTAGCTCAATGTCAAAATTATTGGTCAATTTGTATTTTAAGCCAATACCACCAGTATAGTATACTGAATTTGCAATACCATCATCACTTGGGCTATTACCAAAATCTATTAATACAGCATTAGTTGCATTGTCATAGAGTTTAGAATCATAAGATTGCACTCCTATTCCAAGATATCCAGCTACATTCCATCTTCTGGCTTTAGTTCTATAAGGTCTTGCTGCCATATTACTAAAATTTAAAATAGCATTTAATTCAGCACCGTAAGCTTTCCCGTCAAAATGTGTAGTTCTTAAAGAGACATTCCCAGCATCTGGTACTAGATATGTACTTGTAATTTCTTGCGCACTACCACTCATAGTAGTATAATGGCCTTTTAATTCAAACCCAAATGCAGGGTTTATCATTTTATCTACATATATATAACCGCCTAAGTTAAAAGGGTTGTTATCGTCTGCACCATTTGATAATTGTGTCATTATGGAGCGATGATCACCTGCCATTGTATGATTGCTTAAACCAAGTCCAAAGGACCAAGATTCTTTGGCGTTATTCTGAGAGAAAATGCTTGTTGCAATAAATAATAATGTGATTGTGGTAATTTTTTTCATAAATAAATTTTTTAAAAACAGATACAAATATAATTAATTATTAGTTTAATCAACGTATTTTTTTAAATTTTTATAAATTTGGAGTCCAAAAAACTAAATCTAAGTTACAAATTTTATTATGTTTAATTTCAATACCTTCACTTTCTAGTAGTTGTTGCATCAAATTAGTTCCATCAAAATGATGTTTACCCGTTAATAAACCTTGCTTATTTACTACACGATGTGCTGGAATATTTGGTTTGTTATGCGCAGCATTCATTGCCCAGCCAACCATTCGAGCTGATTTTGGCATGCCCAAACATTTTGCAATTTCTCCGTAGGAGGTTACTTTTCCATAGGGTATTTGTTGTACAATAACATAAACTTTTTCAAAAAAATTATCTGAGGTTTTCAATTTTTATAGGTTCAATTTAAATTTAAGATAAGTTATAGCTTTATTGTTTTTTAAATATTGTTTTTCATAAAAAGTTTGCACGCTTGTTGCTTCTTTTGGAGATTCAGAATTGTTGTAAATATGATGATGTGCATATAAAATATCTTGCTTTAAACCTTGTAATAAACCAAGTGTGTAGCCGTGCATAAATTCACTATCTGTTTTTAAATGCACAATGCCATCTTTTTTTAAAATAGTATGATACTTTTTTAAAAAAGATTCGTTGGTTAATCTATGAACAATTCGAGTATGTTTAATTTGTGGATCGGGAAATGTAATCCATATTTCAGTGACTTCATTTGCTGCAAAGCATAAATCAATCAATTCAATTTGAGTCCGTAGAAAAGCTACATTCTCTATTTTTTCTTCAATGGCTGTTTTTGCACCACGCCAAAAACGTGCACCTTTAATATCAACACCTATGTAATTGATGTTTGGATTTTTTTTAGCTAAATCAATAGTGTATTCTCCTTTTCCGCAACCCAATTCCAGTATGATTGGATGGTCATTATTAAAAAATGTATGCCATTTTCCTTTTAGAGGAAATGATTTTAATACGACTTCTCTTGTTGGTTGAATGACATTTTTAAAAGTATCATTTTCACGAAAACGCTTAAGTTTATTTTTGCTTCCCACAGTGAACTATTGAAAATCTTCAGTGCCGTTTTTTTTAAATTTTGCCATTTGGCCAAACCAATAAAACGTCAATAATGCAACAATTATAAACAATATTAAATTAAAAACATTTGAAGTCCACCAATGCTCGTTATCACCAATCCCTTTAAAAAAATTGTAAGGGGCAAATAAAACATTTGTACAAAAATCTCCAATAGCTTTCCAAATATTTAATCCAATCATAATTTTGTTTTTAATAACCTTTACTTAGGTTTGTTTTGAATAATTCTTTATTTTCGTGCAAGACTTTAAAAAGTATTGCATACTGCAAAAATATAAAATTATTTATGATTCTCCATTTTTTTAATAGAACAAAATCAATAAATCTTGTGATAATGAGTTTATTACTCTCATTAATTTATTTATTTTTCATTTTCTTCGTAGAAAAGTACAGTTATTCATTGCCTTGGTTAATAGATGCAGTTGTTAAATGGGTATTATTAATTGGTGGTTTATTAGTTTTTAAAATGACTAATATTGAATGTAAAATTTCAAGAAATAGTGATTTTGATATTTTACTTTATGTAATTCTGTTTAGTATTTTCCTCATTTCCTTTTCAGATAACAAATTGTTTTATTCATACTTTTTTTTACTATTGTCATTTAGGAAAATGCATAGTTTATTTAATGATAGTGAAACAAAAAGCATTGTTTATGATAGTGGCTTATGGATTGGTGTAGCAACTATTTTTAATCCTATTTGTAGTTTGTACTTGTTACTATTACTATATGCACTTGTTATTTTTAAAAAAATATCTTGGCGTTTTTTTCTAATATCAATTTTTGGTTTTATTACACCATTGGTTTTATTTCATTCTTATTTGTTTTTTATAAATAAAAATTTAAGTGTTTTTAATTTTTCATTTCATTTCAATATAACAAACTACACTTCCATTCAATTTATACTGCCATTAATTGGTATTAGTATAATTGTATTATTATCATTGTTTAAAATTAACAGAAATAAAGCAACTTATAGTTTATCTGTAAAGAGGAGTTTAAATATCATATTTTCCCATTTAGGATTAACAATAATTATATTATTTCTCTTTACAGATGATTTAAATGGACTAATGCTTTTAATTTACCCTATCAGTTTAATTATTTCAAATTATCTAAATCTAATTCAAAAAAAGTGGTTTAAAAATTTAATTTTTTATGGAATATTAATGATAGTCTTTATTATTAAAATACTATAATTTTTCCCCAAAAGCCAAATCTCCAGCATCTCCTAGGCCTGGTATTATGTATCCTTTATCATTTAAATTATCATCTATTGCAGCGATCCAAAGTTGCGTGCTTTTTGGAAAATGTTTTTTTATAAAAGAAATGCCTTCTGTAGAACCTATAACACAAGCTATATGAATGTTTTTTGGTGTGCCGTGTTTTAATAAAGCTTCATAAACAGCCACTAATGAGTTACCTGTTGCTAGCATTGGGTCAATTAAAATTAGTGTTTTATCTTGCAATGATGGTGAAGCAAAATACTCTACTACAATTTCAAATTCTTCATCATTTTTTGGATGATGACGATAAGCTGAGATAAATGCATTTTCAGCAGAATCAAAAAAATTAAGCATACCTTGATGTAAAGGCAAGCCAGCTCTCAAAATTGAGCATAAAACAACATCATCATTAATTCGCTCAATGAAACTATTACCCAAAGGTGTTATTGTTTGAATCTTATTATAATCTAGCTCTTTACTTAATTCGTAACTTAAAACCTCACCAATTCGTTCAATATTCCTTCTAAAACGCATAGAATCTTTTTGTATTTCCACATCTCTAATTTCGGAGATGAACGTATTTAGAATTGATTTTTTCGTATTTAATTGATGAATTTTCATAGTTGATTGTTTATGACAAAGATACAATTTTTAGCATTTTAAAAATAAGGATTAATTATATTTTATTCAAGTTGAGTTGTTTTTTTTCGTATATTTACACCATTATAAATTATTAACATTAAAAAAAATTAAATTATGGGATTATTCTCTTTTATTAAAAATGCTGGAGCAAAAGTTTTCGGTATTGGAAAGACAACAGAAGAAGAAGCTGCTGAAAAAGCTGCAAAATTAGTAAATGCTGTTGATGCATTAGGATTTGATGTAACCGATTTGGACATTGAAGTAGATGGTGAAAACGCATTAGTTTATGGTGAAGCTGCCGATCAAGCAACACGTGAAAAAGTTGTTTTGGTTGTTGGAAATACCGCAGGTATTGCAAGTGTAGATGACCGTATGACTACAGCTGTTGAAGAAGAAGCTCCTGCTCAATTTCATGCAGTAGTTAGTGGAGACACATTAGGTAAAATAGCTAAAAAATATTATGGAAATGCAATGAAATATCCTGTTATTTTTGAAGCGAACAAACCAATGTTATCGCATCCAGATAAAATTTATGTTGGACAAACATTACGTATTCCTTCTTTGGACTAGTTTGTTAACAATTACATTTAAAAAGGCTACCAATTTGGTAGCCTTTTTTTTATCAATTAATAAAAGAATGGGTTTATTGGTTTTACACATATCATTTTAATATGAACATCTACTTACCAAAAGTACAATTGGGTTAGTAATATTAAAAAGGACTCATTACAGAAAAAGAAAAATTACGACCAGGCGCACTAATTGAAGATGCAAATTCTTTGAAATGCACATCAAAAATATTATCGATATGCATACGAAGTTGTATTTTGTTATTAAGTTTATATTGAATATTATAATTTAGAGTTTTCCAAGATGGATTGCCTAAATCATAATCTCCAGTAGACGTATTATAAGGTGTTTGTTCTACATTATCAATCCCTTCAAAAAGGTTGTAATCTGTGTGCTTTTTTTGACCATTAAATTTAAAATTTAAAGCCATATCCCATTTGTTTTTAGAATAACCAATCTCTATTAAACCAAATAAAGGTGGAATAGATGATAGTGGTTCACCAGTATCATACGCTTTTCCTTTGGTATAAGTTGCGGAAGCTTTGGCGTTAAAAAAATCACTTATTTTACCATTCAAACTAATTGTTCCACCAAAAATATAGGCATTTCCTTTATTTACATTTGCAATAGTTTGTACAATTTCACCATCATAATTGATCGATGAATTACCATTTAACTCATATAAATCTCGTGTAATATAATGTTGTAATAAAGTGTAATAGGTTGTAAAGTTTATATTAAATTTTTTGTCATTCAAATATTTCAAAAAACCAATTTCGCCATTATAAATAAATTCTGGCTTTAGGTAAATATTAGGAACAGATACAAACCCATTTTTTTCTCTAATTTTACCAACATCATCTATGTTTGGAGATCTAAACCCTGACGAAATTACAGCATTAAATTGAAAATTTTTAACAGGCTTAAAAACATAGCCAACCGTTGCAGTAACAGCTGAATTATTTAAATGAATGTCATTATCTGGTAAAACAATGTAGGTTTCGTCTTGCCATTTTGCATTCAAAAGTGTGTTTGTAAAACGAAGTCCGGTATTTAAGGTTTCACGAGCACTAATATCTTGTCTATAGTTTGCATAAAATGCCGAGCTACTGTAATTACTTCCGCCATCTGGATAACGTGTTTGGACCACAAAATCTTCGGTTAAATTGATGATTTCAAAGCCATCTACTTCTAAAGTTTTTCCAACCGAAGTAGATTTAACATCATTAAAAGAGAATTCTGTTCCATATGTTAAAACACGCTTGTTTTTTGATCCAATTGGTATTTCAAAATCGCCATTAACACTAAAAACATCAACGCTTTCATTACGATAAAAACGCTTAAGCGAATTAAATTTTCGTTGTACACGCGATTCTTTCAAATTTTGATATGCTACGGTTATTGTCCCTTTTTTCAACCACTTTTTATTGGGGCTTATTTTTAATTGCGATGACAATAATAATCGTTTTTGAGGACCATAATGCCATTCGGCAAATTTTAAATTTCCTCCACTTCGTTGCATTAACTTATCAAAACGTGGAATGTCACTTGATTTACTGTATTGAAAATTTACACTTAATTTTGACTTCTTTTCTAATGGAAAAACTAATTTTTGCATAAAATCAAATTGACTAAATCCCATATTCTTTTGAGTACTTGGGGTTTCGTTTACAACCGGATATTCATTATAGAAATCAGTAGAGTTATTTGAGTAATCGTATTGTAAACCCCAATCATCAAAACCGTGTGAGCGATTTTCACCCATTTTTAAATCACCAAATTTGGATTGTGAAATACTTGTGAAAACGCCTATTTTTTTTGATTGAATTTCAAATGCAGCATGTGCAGTAAGTTCATCATTTACAGTACTAACTCTAGCCAAAAAAGTAGGTTTAATAGATAGTATGTCATTAGTTTTGGGTTGTTTTGTGTAATAATGGATCACACCACCAAGCGCATCGGAGCCGTACATTACAGACGAAGGTCCAAAAACAATTTCGGTACGTTCTAACATATTTGGAGATACAGAAATTGAATTTTGTAAATGGCCTTTTCTATAAATGGCATTATTCATACGTACGCCATCTACAACCAACAAAACTCTATTGGCTTCCATACCTCTTAAAACAGGGCTTCCGCCACCAAACTGTGATTTTTGTACTTTTATACCAGGTATACTTGCCAATAAATCAGCAGAGGTTTGTGGAGCAGCTTTTTGAATATCTTGAATCGTAAATGTTGCAATTTCTTGAGCAATTCTACTTCGTTTTACTTTGGCTTTACTTACCGATAAAAAGACCGCTTCCAAATCATTTGCAATTGCTGTTAATTTAATAACTTTATTTTTTACCAACTTTTTTTTACGTGCCTCAAATTCTTGATAAGATAAATGTTTTAAATAGATTGTTTCATTAGATCTAAATTTTGTCAAATCCAAAACACCATCAAAATTAGAAATAACATGTTTTGAATTGGTAATATTAAAGGCAGTTACATTCACAATTGGTTGTAAAGTAGCCGCATCAACAATGGTAATTTTTTGTGCATAAGTAGCAACATTTATAAATAGTAAAAGAAAAAAAAGGTGCTTCAAAATAATATTTTTAATATGCTTGTATTTGTATAATGTTACGCAAAAATGGTTTGTAAAACTGCTAATGATTTAGGGTTTTTAAAACCGGGCAAATGTAAGGCGAAATATTGAATAAGTATCTTTAATAGATCTTGTCTATTTTTCGCATTAAATGGCATTTGAGAAATAGCATCAAAATTTATGCCGATAATAGATTTGAAAAGGGTAAAATTTTCTCCAGATATATGGTGAGTTAATGGCTTATGGAAACTAAACGTACCGTCTTGTAAATTAAAAAACGAATCATTTTCTTTAGGTTTATTGGGATAGAACCCCAAATATTTACTTAGATTTATTAAAAATAATAAATGAAAATTTGACGTATTTGGATGTGTGTCTAACCAAATGAATGCTGTTTCTAAGTATTGATAAAGAGGAAGATTCTCTTCTTCTTCTTTAAGAACATTTGCTAATATTTCCGATAAAAAAAGAGCAATACTACTCTTATAGATATCGGTTGGAATGGCATGAAAAGGGTGATAGACAAAGGCTTCTTTAATGTAATTTAAAGAGCCTTTGTTATTGTGGTTAACAACCAAATCTAACAAAGTGAAAACTTGAAAGTAGGCAGGTTTTAATTTCCCTTTTTTGGATTTTAAAATGCCTTTTAATAAATACGATTTAATGCCTTTTTGAGTGTAACATTTTACAATTAAACTCGAATCTTGAAATTTAATAGCGTTTAAAACAATGGCTTTGGTGGATTCAATCATTACTGCTAAAATACTTTAAAATTCCATTTACTCTGTACTAAAACGCTTTAAATTGTGTTTTGTAAATGCCCATTCGGGCGATTGTAACGTTTCTAAATTCTTAGCAGAATACCAAGGTGAATTTTTAGGACTGTTTAAGTTTTTTAAAATATGAATTTCTTGTGCAGGCATATAACTTTGCGCTACTATAAATACAGCCTCATTTTCTGAATTTTTTGCCATGTCTACTACAATAATTGCATGACCAGGACTGCCACCTTGTATGAAAATATCGCCAATTTTCATATCTTTAATTGGTACAGACTGCAACTCTTTATCAAGCGATAAGGTACCAGCATACATAAAAATCCATTGCATATATTGGTAAAAAGATGCATATGACGTTGATTCTTCATCGGTTTTAAACCAACTTACGTTATTACCTACTACTTTTAAACGATACCCTTTTCGCCATTTGGAATACGCAACATTAAAACCATTGGTGAAGTTAAAATGGATGGCATTGTATTTTTTTTGCATAAACAAATGTTCTGCTCGTAGTCTCATAGTGGCATCTGCACATTGTTGTAAATCTCGTTTACCAACATTAATATCTAGCACTGCCTCATGTATATCTTGCCTATTTTTTAAACCGCCATTGTATAAGTGTACTTTGGAATTACTTGGTTTTAACTTAAAATTTTGCAAGTAATTCTCAAAAGAATTTTCTTTTGGAATTATACGTTTATAACCTTTTGGAGCTAAGAATCGTGTACTAATTGTTTCTCCATTTTTTAGAATTACCTTAGATGTCTTAATCTGATTATTTAATAATGAGTTAGAATTAATGGGTTCTTTCTTTTTACAAGATAAAAACATTAAAAGGAGACTTATTATAGCGATGTAATATTTCATAAGTATACAACGTAAAACTAGAATGAAAAGTATTTGAATTAATACCCCAATTTTAAACGCACACGTTGTAAAACTGCATCTGCAATTAGTGATGCTTTTTTAGCACCAATTTTCAAAATTTCGTCAACTTCATTGAGATGATTCATATAATAATGATAGCGTTCACGTTCTTTAGAAAATTTTTCAATAACCAATTCATAAAAGGCTTGCTTTGCATGTCCATAGCCATAATTTCCGCCTTCGTAATTACTACGCATTGTTTTTATTTGAGCATCAGAAGCTAATAATTTGTATAAAGCAAACAGATTACAAGTATCAGGATTTTTAGGATCTTCTAGTGCTGTAGAGTCTGTTTGAATTTTCATAATTTGCTTGCGCAACTTTTTGTCGTCCAAAAATATATTGATGATATTACCCTTTGATTTACTCATTTTTTCGCCATCAGTTCCAGGAACAAGCATGGTGTTTTCTTGTATTTTAGCTTCGGGTAAAACAAATGTTTCACCTAATTTTGCGTGAAAACGCGATGCCACATCTCGTGTCATTTCCAAGTGCTGTAATTGATCTTTTCCAACAGGAATAATATGTGCATCGTATAATAAAATATCTGAAGCCATTAACATTGGATACGTAAATAAACCTGCATTTACATCTTCCAAACGATCTGCTTTGTCTTTAAAACTATGTGCTAAAGTAAGGCGTTGATAAGGAAAAAAGCAACTTAAATACCAAGATAATTCCGTTACTTGAGGAATATCACTTTGACGGTAAAAAACAGTTTTTTCAACATTCAAACCAAAAGCCAGCCAAGTTGCAGCAGTACTATACGTGTTTTCTTTTAAAGTTTTAGCATCTTTTATTTGTGTTAAAGAATGCATATCTGCTATAAAAAAGAAAGATTCATTTTTTGAATCGTTACTCATTTCAATGGCAGGTAGAAGCGCACCTAAGATATTACCCAAATGTGGTGTTCCAGTAGATTGAATTCCAGTTAAAACTCTCATAATTTTGTATTAGTTTAATGCAAAAATAACAAAAGCTTGTAATACCTTAGAGGTAAAACGAAAGTTTTTATTACTTTTGGCTCTTATGAAAATATTCAAAAACAGTTTAATACTTTTTTGGCGCATTTGGTTTTATGGTTGGGTTTTATTTACCATTATCCCTATTTTTCCGGTGTTAATGATAGTTTTATCGCGAGAAAAATGGTATCCAATATTTTTTAAAATTGCCTCTTTTTGGGCTAAAACCATTTTATTTATAATGGGTTTTAAGCCAGTAATTGATGGGATTGAAAAAATAGATCCAAAGAAAAGTTATGTGTTTTGTCCTAACCATACGTCAATGATTGATATTATGTTGATGTTTGCATTGACTAAAAATCCTTTTGTTTTTGTAGGTAAAAAGGAATTGAAAAAGATCCCTGTTTTTGGTTGGGTTTTTAAAAAATCGAGCATTATGGTAGATCGAACTGATTCAGAAAGTTCTAGACAAGCCTTTGAGGATGCAAAAAGAAAATTACAAAATGGAACCAGTGTTTGTATTTTTCCTGAAGGCAAGGTGCCAGGAGATGAAAGCGTTGTATTAGACATCTTCAAAAGTGGAGCATTTAGAATGGCAATAGAACATCAAATTCCTATTGTTCCTATTACCTTTTACGATTGTAAAAAACGATTCTCCTACACTTTTTTTAGCGGAAGTCCTGGAAAATTACGTGTAAAAATTCACGATGTAATTTATACTGATGGACTTACTTTGGAGAATAGAAATCAACTAAAAAAGCAAACATTTGATGTGATTTATGAGAGTTTAATTGCAATGGGAAATAATTAGAGATGGATAAATCATTTTTTTTTAAGAATTTTGCAATGTATTCAATTCATCCAAAAACTTACGCGTATTACACAATCTAGGTACTTTGTGCTGTCCACCTAATTTATTATTCTTCTTTAACCATTTATAAAACAAGCCTTTTTCAGAGATTCTTACTGTTGGGAGATTTAATGTGAGATTCAAAAAACGTTTCGATTCATAATCCGAATTAATTGCCTTTAACGTATTATCTAAAACCTCAGTAAAAATTGCCATATTTTTAGGAGCTTTAGAAAATTCAATCAGCCATTCGTGTGCGCCTTTTTCATTTCCTTTCATAAAAATTGGGCCTGCTGTATATTCTAAAATTTCGGAATTTGTTTTTTCACAAGCTATTTTTAATGCTTGTTCCGCATTATCAATAATTAATTCTTCACCAAACGTATTGATAAAATGTTTGGTTCTTCCAGTGATTTTTATTCGGTAAGGATCTAAAGACGTAAACTTAATAGTATCGCCAATTAAATAGCGCCATAAACCTGCATTGGTTGTAATTACTAAAGCATAATTGGTATCCAAAACTACATCTTCCAAAGCGATGGCATTTGACGCTTCATCGTTAAATTCATCCATTGGAATGAATTCATAAAAAATACCATAATCAAGCATTAGTAATAATTCCTCAGAATAATTTCTATCTTGTATGGCAAAAAAACCTTCACTGGCATTGTAGGTTTCGTAATATTTAAAATCGGGTTTGGGGATTAATTTTTTGTATTGTTCGCGATAGGGATTAAAATTAACGCCACCATGAAAATACACTTCTAAGTTTGGCCAAACCTCTAAAATATTATCTTTACCAGTAACCTCTAAAACCTTGTGTAGTAAAACGAGCATCCAAGAAGGCACACCAGCTAAATTTGTAATGTCTTTATTAATTGTTTCTGCGACTATTTTATCCATTTTAACTTCCCAATCGCCCATTAAGGCTGTCTCTTGTTTGGGCGCCGAACTGTAATCTGCCCAAAGTGGCAAATTTTCTATAATGATGGCTGATAAATCACCAAAATAAGTATCATTATCTTCATAAACAGCACTAGATCCACCAAGACGTAAATTTTTCCCCGAAAACATAAGTGTTTTTTCGTTGTTATTCACATACAAACACAACATATCTTTTACGGCTTTGTAATGGCAATTTTCAAGGGCTTCATCACTAACGGGAACATATTTGCTTTTTGCATTAGTTGTTCCTGATGATTTGGCATACCATTTGATTTTTGTTGGCCAAAAAATATTTTGTTCGCCTTGTCGTCCACGCTCTATTAAATGTTCTATACTTTCGTAGGTTCTAATAGGAACTTTTTGTTTAAAATCTGAATAGTTTTGGAGTGTTGAAAATTGGAATTTTTTACCAATTTCTGTATCTTCAGCAGTTTCTAATAAACGTTGTAATAATTCATATTGTACATCAATAGGATATTTTAAAAACAACTCTATTTGATGTTTTCTCTTTTTTAAAAACCAAGCAATGACTTTATTAAGGATGTTTAATTTCATATAGACGCTTTACTAATAGCAAAGTTAAGCAATTTATTTTGTATTTTTGATTTACAATAAAAAGAAGCCAATGAATATACAAAATGCACAAAAAACAGTTGATCAATGGATTCAAAAACATGGCGTTCGTTATTTTAATGAATTAACCAATATGGCACAACTCACCGAAGAAGTTGGCGAAGTAGCACGTATTATTTCCCGTAGATATGGCGAACAGAGTGAAAAAGAAAGCGATAAAAATAAAGATTTAGGTGAAGAATTAGCCGATGTTTTATTTGTAGTTTTGTGCTTGGCAAACCAAACTGGCGTAAATTTACAAGAAGCGTTTGATAAAAAATTAGACCTTAGAACCAAGAGAGATCACAACCGTCATCATAATAATCCTAAATTAAAAAAACAACCATGATTAATAAAAAACATTCTTTTATAAAGTATACTTTACTAACGGCAGTTACTTTTTTGGTGATTATTGTTCTAATAGAATTTTTATACATGCTAGGAACCAAGGATAGTATGGATGTGGTAATAGATTATATGAACACCAAAAACTATGTCATTAAAAAAGTGGTTGGTGCCTTAGTTTATGGCGTAATTATGGCATACTTTTTAAAGAAAAAAGGAGAAAAGTAAAACGTATTTTACAAGAAAAACCTACTAGCATTTTGAATTGAAATGCTAGTAGGTTTTATAAAATCTGTAGAGTTTTACTATTCAGGTTTTTGTTCTAAAATATCAAAAAACTGATCTAATTTTGGTAAAATAATAATTTTAGTTCTTCTGTTTCTTGCTTTTCCTTCTGCGGTATCGTTAGATTCTAACGGTACATATTCACTTCTTCCCGATGCAATTAAGCGTGAAGGATCAACATTATAATCATTTTGCAATACACGTAAAACAGCAGTTGCTCTTTTGGTAGACAAATCCCAGTTGTCATTCATACAAGTTGAATTAATACCAACATTATCGGTATGACCTTCAACCATAACTTCCATTTCTGGTCTGTTTTGAATAACAGTGGCTACTTTACCTAAAATAGCTTTCGCTTTTTCGGATACTGTTGCGCCACCACTTGTAAATAATAGTTTATCTGATAAAGAAATATAAACAACCGTTTTTTCAACATTAATTTGAATATCTTCATCTTGTATTCCAGCAGCTAATTCACTTTTTAAATGAAACGCCACTGCTAAGTTTAATGAATCTTTTTGTGTCATTGCAGAGCGAATACCATTAATGTATTTATCTCTTTCGCTCAATTGAGCAACAATATCTTTAATATTATCCGATCCAGATTGAGAAATAACCGTTAAACCTTCTATTTGTTTTATAGAATTTGCATTTTGATTTTTTAAGTCTTTTATCTGATTGTTTAATAAGGCAATTTGTTCATCAAGACCAGTAGCTCTAGTGGAACTTCCAGTTTTATCTAACAAGCAATCTTGCTTTGCAATTAAACATTTTTGTAAATTGGTTTTTAAATTTACCAATTCTTGCTCTTTTGCGCTTAGTTGATTTTCTAAAGCAGCGTATTGTTTTTTACTAACACAAGATGTCATAGTTAGCAATACTATAATAAATAATACGATTGTTTTTTTCATGGGTTATAATATTGATTAATTTTTAGCAAAATTATACTAATGTTTTATATTTAAACAACTAAATTTGTTTTTTATTTTACTTTAACATTAATTTATAATTAAATGAAAAATTCTATTTTACTTATTTGTATCATTTTTTTATTGTTTTCGTGTAAACAAAATAAAAAATTTACCACTTTAAAAGGGTTGGCTTTTGGAACACAATTCATTATTAAATACGATGATGATTTGCAGCGTGACTTTTCAAAGTCTGTAGATAGTTTAATAAAAAGTGTTAATAAATCATTATCTACTTATGAAAAAACATCAGACATATCTAGAATAAATGCAGGTGATTTATCTGTAATAGTTGATGAAAAATTCAAAGAAGTTTTTAATAAATCTCGTAAAATATTTGATGAAACCAATGGTGTTTTTGATCCAACTATTGGTGTTTTGGTCAATGCTTGGGATTTTGGACCAGAGAAACCATTAAAACTGTTGGATAGTAGTAAAGTAAAAGCTTTGATGCAAGCAGTTGGTTTTGACAAAGTGCATTTGCAAAACAATAAAATCATTAAAGAAAATTCTCAAACATATCTCGATTTTAATGCCATTGCAAAAGGTTATGGTATTGATGTTATTGGGCGTTTTTTTGAGTCTAAGCATATCAAAAATTATATGATAGAAATTGGTGGAGAATTAAGGGTTAGAGGAAAAAATCCTAGTAGTCTAGATTGGAACATACAAATAGAACAGCCCAATTTTGATGGAACAAGATCTGGTGCTAAAACAATACGATTAAACAATGAATCTATGGCAACTTCTGGAACATATCGGAAATTTAAAATGGATAAAAACGGCCATAAATATGCACATATACTTAATTCCAAAACAGGCTTTCCTATAAAAAGTAATTTGTTAAGTGCTTCGGTTATTGCAGAATTAGATTGCGCTGATGTTGATGCATATGCCACCACATTAATTGCATTGGGTTTAGAGAGAAGCAAAGCATTTCTTAAAAACCATCCAGAATTAACGGTTTTTCTTATTTATAGTGATGAAAATGGAGCTCTAAAAACATTTCAAACCGATGCGCTGTAAAATTACAAATAACATAGTCTTCTAAAAACATTAGACGATAGATTAAACGGCAATTGATAAATAAAACAAAATAAGTTTATTATCCAATCTTATTTATTGCGTTTTGTCTACTTCTGGTATCTTACAGCAAATTTAATTTTACACATGTTAACTATTCTACAACTAAAGTTTTTAAAATAGCTTCCAATTCAAACATAAAATCACGTTTTTTCACGTTTGGAGCAAATGCAAAACCTTCAATAACAATTAAACGATTATTTTTTTTATCAACTACGGTATAATTTAAAAATGGACCAGCCATAAAATCATTTTTCATTTCCCAAGTACCACGAGTTTCATACGTTTTTCTATTTGCTATTTCAGTGACAACTTGCGATGGTGAAAAAGCTTCTTCGGTGATCATATACATGTCTGATTTTGAACCTACAACATATTGTTTTCCTTTAATATTTCTTTGAGTTATGATGTTTTCGCCATTTAAATCAGCTTCGTTTGTAATAGGTAAGGTGTACATTTGAAGGTTTAAACTTCTACCTTGAGTTACATCTCTTTTAAACCAAACATAGTTTAAAGTATCATAAACTTTTCTATAAGCATAAGGAATGGTGATATTCGCTTTTATGTTTTTAAAGGTTTCTAAATTTTTAACATCCCAAGTTTTTGTGCCCATTTTATTCTTAAAAATTTTAAAATCAGAATTTCTAAATGTACTCACAATTTCATCAGCATGTTTGTTTAATAATTGAAATAAGCCTTCATTGTCTTTCATTTTTAAAGATACAATTTGTTGTGGCGCAGCAAATTTATTTTTAGATGATGTCATTTCGTTTTTGGAACCTTTAGTGATTTGTAAAATATTCCGACTAGGTTTTAACAAATTTGCAAAATTTTCTGGGGCAATTTGACTTATTGAAAACGTAGCTTCTGGCTGAGTAAAGCCTATCAAATCACGCGCTACAACGGCACGTATAGAGTCACCTACAATGCCTTCCCATTTAGTGTCATCTATAATTACTAAAAGCGAATTGTATTTGCCAATTGAGGATTGTAGAATAATTTCATTCTTATTATTACAAGAGATTAAACTTATTAAAATAAGACCTAGAATGCATAAATTTTTCATAAATAAAAATGTTTTGAGTTTGATAAATATAATCAAAAATTATACCAAAATGCTATGTGTAAAAATAGACTTTAATAATTTAATATTCCATTAGAATGCTTATTTTAGCTATAAATTAATAAAAAATGCGCTGGAATATAAAAGAAACACCTCAAAATAAAATTACATCTCATTTATCAAAAGTGCTAAATGTAGAACCTGTAATTGCAAAATTACTTGCTTTGCGTGGTATAGAAACGTATGACGAAGCCAAGACCTTTTTTAGACCAAACTTAGCAAATTTGCACAATCCGTTTTTAATGAAAGATATGGATGTGGCTGTAAATCGTATAGAAAAAGCGATAAAAAACAGTGAAAATATAATGGTTTTTGGCGATTACGATGTGGATGGTACAACGGCAGTTTCTTTGGTTTATACATTTTTAAAAGATCACTATAAAAATGTGGTTTATTATATTCCCGATCGCTATGAAGAAGGTTATGGCGTGTCTTATAAAGGCATCGATTTTGCCAGTGATAATAACATTAGTTTAATTATAGCTTTGGATTGTGGTACAAAAGCGATTGATAAAATAGCGTATGCAAAGACTAAAAAAGTCGATTTTATTATCTGCGATCATCACAGACCTGGTGAAACTTTACCAAACGCAATTGCTGTTTTAAATCCAAAACGTGACGATTGTAATTATCCCTATGATGAGTTATGCGGTTGTGGTGTTGGTTTTAAATTGATACAAGCTTTGGGTGAAAAACAAAATTTACCTATAGAACATTTTGTACCTTATCTCGATTTGGTTGCTACAGCAATTGCAGCGGATATTGTACCTGTAACAGGTGAAAATAGGACATTGGCTTATTTTGGTATGCAGGTGATTAATCAGAATCCTAGAATTGGAATACAAGCATTAATCAGTCAAATAAAAAGACCTATTTTAAACATTACCGATGTCGTTTTTACCATTGCGCCACGTATTAATGCGGCTGGAAGAATGAAATCTGGCAAACATGCTGTTGATTTATTAACCGAAGATAGTTTAGATGATGCCAAACAAATTGCTGTAAAAATTGAAAAATATAATTTAGACAGGCGTGATTTGGATCAAAAAATCACCAAAGAAGCATTAAAACAAATTGAAGATAATAAAGAAGGGAAAGATGCAACATCCGTTGTGTTTGATGAATCGTGGCACAAAGGTGTTATTGGTATTGTGGCATCTAGATTGATTGAAAAACATTACAGACCAACACTTGTTTTTACCGTAAGTGGTGACTATTATGCGGCATCTGCACGATCGGTTAAAGGTTTTGATGTGTATAAAGCACTCGAAGCTTGTAGTGAATTTATTGAGCAATTTGGTGGTCATAAATATGCTGCTGGATTAACTTTAAAGCCAGAAAATTATAAAAAATTTAAAGCAAAATTTGAAGATATAGTAAAAAACACATTGCCACCAGAATTAAAAGAACCTGAAATACGTGTTGATAGCACTTTATATTTATCCGATATATCGCCAAAATTCAACCGAATTATCAAACAATTTGGTCCTTTTGGTCCAATGAATATGAAGCCTGTATTTGTAACTTCAGGTTTACGAGATAATGGTTATGGTCGAAAAATTGGTGATGATAAAACACACCTAAAATTAAGTGTTATTGAAGGCAGTGATTCAAAAACTTACAATGCTATTGGTTTTGGATTGGGAGAAAAATTGCCTTTAATAAAAAATGGAAATGATTTTGAAGCAGTTTATACCATTGAAGAAAATCATTGGAAAGGGAATGTGAGTTTACAATTGAATTTAAAAGATTTGAGAAGTTAAGAAAGAGCCAAGACCGCTTTTCTGAAAGACGAAATTATCAAGACTAAGGAGAAAAAATAAGCTCTAGTTTAAAATTGTATTATTTTACTAGATTTGACGACAAAAACGCTAAGAAAAGTGCAAAGTTCACAAAACCGAACGGATTTTCCCTTTGTGCTTTTTGTGTAAATCATTGTGTGCCTTGTGGTTAAAATTTTTAATACGGTTTTACTAGATCCGTAAAATACTATGGATTTTTAGCTATAAACCCAGCCACTTTCTCACTAGCACCTTTTCCGCCAAGAACCGTTTCTAATTCATAATAATCATTAAATAATTGCTCTCTTTTGGAGTTGCTAAGAATTGCTTTTAGTTCTGTTTCTAAGCGGTTTTCGTTGAAATCATTTTGGATGAGTTCGGTTACAATTTCTTTGTCCATTATTAAATTTACTAAAGAAATATATTTAATAGTGATGATTCTTTTTGCTATTTGATATGAAATATTACTTCCTTTATAACAAACCACTTGCGGTACTTTAAACAAGGCAGTTTCTAATGTTGCTGTTCCAGATGTTACTAATGCAGCATAAGAAACCGACAATAATTCATAGGTTTTATTAGAAATAAAAGCAATTTCTTGTTCTTTTATAAACGATTTGTAAAAATCAAAATCCTGACTAGGCGCACCGGCAATTACAAATTGATAATTGGAAAATTTGGACACCATTTTCAGCATTACATTCAACATCTTAGTGATCTCTTGTTTTCTGCTTCCTGGCAATAAAGCAATGATTGGTCTATCGGTTAGATTATGTGTTTTTCTAAACGTTTTTTCATCAACTTTTTTACTATCTGCAATGGCATCAATTAATGGATGCCCAACAAAAGTAACGTTGTAATCGTGTTTTTTGTAAAATGCTTTTTCAAACGGTAATATCACATACATGGCATCAATATCGCGCTTTATTTTTTTCACTCTTCCAGCTCTAGAAGCCCAAACCTGTGGTGAAATATAATAATTTGTCTTGAATTTTTGTTGCTTTGCCCACTTTGCAATTCTAAGGTTAAAACCTGAATAATCTATAAAAATAATAACATCAGGATTAAAAGCCGTAATATCTTTTTTACAAAATGCAATGTTTTTAAAAATGGTTGGTATGTTTGCAATGACTTCAACAAAACCCATAAACGCTAATTCCTTGTAATGCTTCACTAAAGTGCCACCAACAGCTTTCATTAAATCGCCACCCCAAAAATGAATATCAGCCTCTGGATCTTTTTGATACAATGCTTTCATTAAATTTGATGCGTGTAAATCTCCCGATGCTTCTCCAGAAATGATGTAGTATTTCATTGTTTTGTTTTTAGGATGTAAATACCGAATAGGCTAAAACCAAAGCGACTATAAAAGTGGCAATCATAACACCACGTGCTCTGTAATCTCTTTTACGTTTTATAAACACAAAAAAAGCTAACAAATTTGGTAAAACGGCATACGCTAAAAAATCGCTAAGCATTTTTTCTTCTGTAATGAGTACTTTTATAAATTTTAAACTGTATTTGTTAAATACTTGCGTGTAAAAATAAAAACCCATTGCTGTTGCTGCAAAACCGACTAACACACCAATTAACACTTCCTTTTTTATGTTTATTTTTTGTTTCATAATCTGTTTGTTTTAGCAAAGGTCTTGAAATTATATTTATTGTATCGTACTTAACAAGTTTTTTTGAATGGCCTCAATGTGAATGATCATATCAAAATGACTTTTATTATAGTTTAAATTATGTAAATCAAAATCCGCAGAGCTGTTTGGTTTTATCATATATCTAAACCCATTCTTTTCTAAAACGCTAAAAAATTGCGATAATTTCTGATTGTTTTTTTTATATGAATGATATTCCACTACCAATCGATCTACTTTTTGTAAAGAAGTGTCGCAATCAATCAAAACCTCTAGTTCAACACCTTCAATATCCATTTTAATCAAGTCTATCTGTCTAGATTCTTTATCAATAAGATCTTTAAGGCGTACGGATTCAATTTTTTGTGTCTCGGTTTCAAAATCACCTGGTTTAATAAATGAACTTACTTGTCCGCCTTTATCACAATAAAAATCCAAGCTGCCATTTTCATAAGAAATAGCCTGATTAAAAACACTTACATTTTGTAATTTACTTGATATCATGTTCTGTTGTAAACACTTAAAGACAACAGGATTTGGTTCAAAAGCTTTAATAATAGCTTGCGGATATTTTTGCTTATAATACAAAGATACCATACCAATGTGAGCACCTAAATCATATATTAACGGTTTAGTGTTGTTAAAAGTAACTTTATGCGTCTCATTAACAAAAACATCTTCATATACTTGTATGGCACTTCCAACATTTGAGGTGATAATGTTTAAATCCCCTATTTTTAAGTCGTGTAATTTATAAGGTTTAAACTTTTTGTATTTTCTACGAGTGCGGATGAAACTTCGAAATTCATTTTTGTTTTCAACCTCTTTAGCTTTTATGCCAAACCAAGATAATGCGTAGATAACTATTTTTTTAATCAAAACCATGCATTCAAATTTTGTATAAAATGATGCGCTGTTAAATCGAATTGTACAGGAACTATAGAAATATACTCATTGTCTAAAGCGTACATATCTGTATCTTTTCCTTTATCTTGATTTTCAAACGTACCTGTTAACCAATAGTATTCTTTACCCATTGGACTTGCTCTTTTATCAAATTTTTCGGTATATTTTGCTTTTGCTTGTCGGCAAACACGAATGCCTTTAAATTCTTTTACTTTTGGGAAGTTTACATTAAGTACAATGCCTTCGGGCAAACCTTCCTTTAAAACTTTACGTGTTATTTGTTCTATATATTTTTCTAAACCACTAAAATCTGCATTCCAAGCATAATCCAACAAAGAAAATCCAATGGCAGGAATACCTTCAATACCAGCTTCAACGGCAGCACTCATTGTACCAGAATACACCACATTTATTGAGGAGTTTGAACCGTGATTCACACCCGAAACACAAATGTCTGGTTTGCGATTCAACACTTCATTAACGGCAATTTTCACACAATCGGCTGGTGTGCCAGAACACGAATACTCAAGTTGTTCACCTTCATCGATAGTAATGGCATTGCATGTTAATATGGCATCAATAGTAATAGCGTGACCTTGACCACTTTGCGGACTATCGGGCGCAATAACCACAACATCACCAATTTTATTCATTACTTTTATAAGTGTACGAATTCCTGGTGCAGTTATACCGTCATCATTAGTTACTAAAATTAATGGTCTTTCTTTATTTGTCATTTTGTTAAGTGTTTGTCAAAGTGTTCAAATATACAACAATTACTATATTGATTTCTTTATAAATAATGAAATGAGCTCTTTCATTTTTCCATTTAATTTTTTTAAAGGAATTTCTTCTTTACCTAGATAAATGAACATAAAAATATATTTATTGGATACATTTTCATACAAAAAGGGTTTGTTTAACCGATAAGCTTCACGCATTAATCGCTTAATTCTATTGCGATCTACAGCTAGTTTAAAATTTCTTTTTGATACTGAAACACTTGTTTTTATTGGGTTTTTAGTGTCAAAATCTTTCTTTAAATAGATCAATCTTAACGGAAAAATGGTCACTGCTTTTCCATCTTCAAATAAATGTTTGATAAGCTTGCGGCTTTTTAATTTTTCGTATGTGTTATAGGCAAATTGCATTGGTACAAAGGTATTCAAATTTATGATTATAGATTTCCAAAATTCAAGATAAATCAATTATCTTTGTAAAAACTTAGTATTAATAAAAACAAGTTCTGAATCAAGTTCAGAATGACATATAGAAATGGCACAAGATTTATTCACAGCACCAGATTATTTTAATTTAGACGATTTATTAACCGAAGAACACAAGCTTATTCGCGATTCAGCGAGAGAATGGATAAAGCGTGATGTTTCACCAATTATAGAGGAAGCTTGTCAGAAAGCAGAATTTCCGCATCAAATTGTAAAAGGTTTGGCAGAAATTGGTGGATTTGGATCTTATATTCCAGAGCAATATGGCGGTATGGGCTTAGATCAAATGAGTTATGGATTAATAATGCAAGAATTAGAACGTGGCGATTCTGGTGTGCGTTCAACAGCATCGGTACAAACATCTTTAGTGATGTATCCTATTTTTAAATATGGAAATGAGGCGCAAAAAATGAAATATTTACCAAAACTAGCCAGTGGAGAATTTGTAGGCTGTTTCGGTTTAACCGAACCAGATCACGGATCCAATCCAAGCGGTATGGTAACCAATTTTAAAGATATGGGCGACCATTATTTATTAAACGGCGCAAAAATGTGGATTTCAAACGCCCCTTTTGCAGATGTTGCTGTAGTTTGGGCAAAAAATGAAGAAGGCCGAATTCATGGTTTAATTATAGAACGTGATATGGAAGGTTTTTCAACACCAACCACACATAATAAATGGTCATTAAGAGCAAGTGCAACGGGTGAATTGATTTTTGATAATGTAAAAGTACCTAAAGAAAATTTATTACCAAAAAAATCTGGATTGGGTGCACCACTTGGTTGTTTAGATTCAGCTCGTTATGGTATAGCTTGGGGCGCAATTGGTGCTGCAATGGATTGTTACGATACTGCTTTGCGTTACTCTAAAGAAAGAACGCAATTTGGAAAACCAATTGGTTCTTTTCAACTGCAACAAAAGAAATTAGCAGAAATGGTTACCGAAATTACCAAAGCACAATTATTAACGTGGCGTTTGGGAACATTACGTAATGATGGTAAAGCGACATCAGCACAAATTTCTATGGCTAAACGAAATAATGTAGATATGGCTTTAAAAATAGCTCGTGAAGCAAGGCAAGTTCTTGGTGCAATGGGTATTACTGGCGAGTATTCTATTATGCGACATATGATGAACTTGGAAAGTGTTATTACCTATGAAGGTACGCACGATATTCATTTACTAATCACAGGAATGGACATTACTGGAATTCCTGCTTTTAAATAAAAAAATACCCTCAAAAAAATAAATATGGAAATTATTGATATTGTATTACTAGTCTTATTAGTTTATGGACTTTATAAAGGTTTTAAAAATGGCTTTTTTGTTGAAGTCGCATCACTTTTAGCTCTAGTTATTGGTGTTTATGGTGCAAGTCATTTTTCTTATTTCGCATCGGATTGGTTAAAAACAAAAGTAGAATGGGATGAAAAATACATCAATGTAGCCGCTTTTGCTATGACGTTTATTGTGATACTTGGTTTGGTTTCCCTTATCGGAAAAATCATCACAAAAATTGTAGATGCTGCTCAATTGGGCATTTTAAACAAATTAGCTGGTGGCGTTTTTGGCGTTGCAAAAATTGCGTTAATACTTAGTGTACTTATCAATATTTTTGGACGAATGAATGATACAATTCCATTTGTTAAAAAAGAAACATTAGACAAAACTATTATTTATAATAAAGTAAAAGATTTTGGACCAACTATAATTCCTCATTTAGAAGAAACCATTCAA
Organism: Flavobacteriaceae bacterium; assembly: GCA_036478895.1. GTDB lineage: Bacteria > Bacteroidota > Bacteroidia > Flavobacteriales > Flavobacteriaceae > S010-17. The sequence goes on from JAZGEV010000051.1 coordinate 38,339, forward strand.
GAATTTAGGAAAAACAATCCGTTTATAAAAAAGACGGATAGTATTTCAACGGAAACTTCTAAATCTAAATAAAAATTTTATGTCAATAGCAAAAAAACAATACAAACGCATTACGGTTAAATCGTTAATCGAAATGAAAGCAAATAATGAAAAAATTGCCATGCTAACTGCATACGATTATACGATGGCGAAAATTGTAGATCACGCTGGTATCGATATTATTCTAGTTGGTGATTCAGCTTCAAACGTAATGGCAGGTCATGAAACAACCTTACCAATTACGTTGGATCAGATGATTTATCATGCAGCATCTGTAGTGAGAGCAATAGAACGTTGTTTGGTTGTGGTAGATTTACCATTTGGAACCTATCAAGGAAATTCGCGTAAAGCATTAGAATCTGCCATAAAAATTATGAAAGAAACTGGTGGACATTCGGTTAAATTGGAAGGTGGCGAAGAGATATCGGAATCAATTTCTAGAATTTTAACTGCTGGAATTCCTGTAATGGGACATTTAGGATTAACACCACAATCCATCTATAAATTTGGAACTTACACTGTAAGAGCCAAAGAAGAAGAAGAAGCTGAAAAATTAATGGAAGATGCATTATTGTTAGAAAAATTAGGATGCTTTGCTTTGGTATTAGAAAAAGTACCTGCAAAATTAGCCGAAAAAGTAGCGAAAAAACTAACCATTCCTGTTATTGGAATTGGTGCTGGAGCTGGCGTTGATGGACAAGTTTTAGTTATGCACGATATGCTTGGTATGACACACGAATTTAACCCGCGTTTTTTAAGAAGATATCTTAATTTATACGATGATATGACTGGTGCTTTTAAAGATTATATTAAAGATGTAAAAAGTGCCGATTTCCCTAATGAAAAGGAACAGTATTAGTTTTTTTAGAAGAGAGAAGAGAGAAGAGAGAAGAGAGAAGAGAGGAGAGAAAATAGAGGCGAGAGAAGAGAGAAAATCTGCTAATATCAGCACAATCTATGGGAAAAAAATAAGACACAAGAACAACAACCAAGTAAAGAAAGAATAAAGATGAGTATAGAAAGAGCCTTAAATAAAAGAAGTAATTCCACTTGTGAACTATGTGCTGCAAAAGAAAAACTAAGTGTTTTTGAAGTGCCACCTGTTAGTGAGCCTGAAGAAAAGCATTGCATGCTAGTTTGCGAAACATGTAAATCTGAAATCACCAAAACATCCGATTTAGATGAAAATCATTTACGTTGTTTAAACGATAGTATGTGGAATGAATTCCCTGCTGTACAAGTGGTTGTTTGGCGTACTTTATATAAATTAAAATATCAAAAAGCGACTTGGGCAAATGATTTAATAGATATGATGTACCTAGATGAAGAAGCGCTTAAATGGGCAGAAGCAACTGGTGATCACGAAGACCCTGCAAATAAAATTATTCATAAGGATTGTAATGGAAATATCCTTTTTAATGGCGATTCTGTAGTATTGATAAAAGATTTAAAAGTTAAAGGTGGTGGATTTACTGCAAAAAGGGGAGAAGCGGTACATAGAATTTCTCTTGTACACGATAATGAAAACCATATTGAAGGTCGTGTTGGTGATCAATATATTGTTATTATCACTCAATATGTGAAAAAGACTAAATAGATTTTATTTAAAAACCAAGAATCAAGAATCAAGAATCAAGAACCAAGAACCAAGACAAAAAACGCCCAATTTCAAATGAAATTGGGCGTTTTTTTATATTAAAATAAATAACATCTATATACAATGCGTCTAGATTCTAACTTCAAAAAGCGAAGCGGTCTTAAGTCTAAAACTTAATAACCCATTACTTCAGGATTTAAGATAACAAATTCCGTTCGTCTATTTTTTGCGTGATCTAATTCGGTACACGAATCTTCTGTTTCACAAAATACAATAGGTTGAGTTTCTCCAAAACCTTTTGCCGATATTCTGTTAAGATCAATACCTTGATTTAAAATATAATTCACCGATGCATTTGCACGTTGTGATGATAAATCGAGGTTATAAGCATCAGATCCTCGAGAATCTGTATGCGAACCAACTTCAATTCGTAAGGTTGGATTTCTATGCATTAAATCAACAACTTTTTTTAATTCATCCAAAGCATCTTCTCTAATTTCGGCTTTGTTCAAAGAAAAATAAATTGGATTTATATTTACAACTAAACGATTTCTTACAATTTTCACTTCTTGTACAACTTCTGGTTCTTTTTCAACAACTTCTTTTACTATAGTTGGTTCTTCTGCCTTAACTACAGTTTTCTTTACTACAATTTCCTTAACTGGTTCTGGTTCTTTAACGACTACTGGAGCTTTTATATCTTCAGGCACATCAATACAACCATCATTATAGATTAAAATCATTTCACCTAAATCCAAGCGACCAAAATACTTTTCATCTAAACCTTTAATAACAGCTTCACAATCTGCAAATAAGCGTTTGGCTTCTCTTCTAAAATTTTTAAAGAGAATATAGGTTTTACCACCATCTTTACTCATTACAATAGATTTGTCTATTTCATTATTTATTTGGCTCATATTTTGAGACGGAAATGATTTATATAACTTATAATCACCATCAATTAATAGCAGTAATAATTTATATTTTCCTGTTCTACTATTTTGTACAAACTCAAAGTTTTTATAACCTTCTTGAAACGCCATTGAAAAAGTTTTGATATTAGAAATAGGTATAATTTCTCTATCTTTATTTTTTCTTTTACGTGTTTTATACAAAAAAAGTTCTTTATTATGTCTTTTTGCAAAACCAAATTTTTGATCACCATTTTTCATGGTTATTTTTACTTTAGTTTTAGTAAGTTGAGCACTAGAATTTATAGTTCCAATAAAAAGTAATGCGATAAATAATATCTTGTATTTCATATTGATTTTCTTTGTGATGTAAACTTAGCGCAAAATCACTAAGTTATTGTTATTTATTTGTTAATTAATATTATTTTGTTATGTAACAATTTTTATGCCTAAAACCCTAATTTAATTAACCTATACTTATAGATAGTATTACCGAAAAGAAAATCAAAATAGAATTAACTGTTTTTTCTTTTGAATAGGATTTACCTCTTATTGATTCAATCTCAGATAATTTAAGTGTTTCTTCTTCTTTTTTATGATAATATGTTAGTGTATTATTGTCCTTTAAGAAAATTTTACTTTTTATTACATTACCACTTTTTGTAATTATTTTATACCTTTTAGATGTTTCTATTTTTGGAGATTTTAAATTTATTTGATGATAGGCTTTACAGCTTCCTAAAACGAATATAAGAAATATAATGAATGTTATTTTTTTCATGACTCTTGTTTTAATTTTTTTTCATGATTTGTTTTTTAATCCTGTTTGGTATACGGTAAGTCATTCCAAAATTTGTATTTCTAAAATGGAAATTAGTGTTGTTTATATGTCCAGCTTCACCTATTAAACTAAAGGTTACATTTTTAAATGATATTGCTCCCATTAAACCTCCAAAGCGGTAAATATTATTTGTTTTAAAATCTTCTTTTGATTTATTTGTTATCCAAGTTTTTCCAGAAAATAATCCGAAACTTATTTGCTTATCACCTTTCATTTTAAATACAATCTCTGTATTTATATTAAATGAGAAAAATGATTTTGGATTGTTTGTAGTTATCCTAATGTAGTTTTCCGAAAATTCACCTATGGGCATAGTGTCAATAAATTTATGATATTCTCCACCTTCGTAATGATAGCCAAATTCCAAACCAAACAAACGATAGTCTATTGTTTTTTTTGAAATATTATAATTAAATCCTGTTTTGGCATCTATGGTATAATAACTTTTTTCAATTGTATTTTTTATATAATCATTTAATGTATTACTGAATTCATACTTACCAAAGCTTGCACCTAAACCATAATGTAAATTGTAGTTTTTATCTGTGATACTTCTATGAATTCTTAACGAACTATGCGTTTTTAAATCTTCTGATTCATTTCTGTTTTGTGTATTTTCACCATTGCCAATCTCAGCTGTAGCATAGATTGTGCTTTCTTTTTCACCTTTATAAACAGGTTTTGTAGTGTAAGATTTTACTGAACCAAATGTAGCACTTGAATATTTATAGATATCCCTTACTCTACTAGATGATCCACATGAATATAACAGAATTATAGTTATTGTTAAAATTATGTATTTCATTTTCATAAATTCGTTTTATTTTTAATCATTTGTAGAATCAATATTACAATCCAATGAATATATTGTTTGATTTGGAATCCACCAATCTCCAGATTCTGCAAAATTCACATCGTCAACTAGGATACATTCTAACAGAGGATTGTTATAGCTGCATTTTAAGAAAACATTTATATTATTTCCATTTTTAATATTAATTCTCTTTAATTTTCTACTACAAATTATTGTCACTCTTTTTAAATTTATATTATTTGAAATATCTAAATAGGCTATTTTCGTAGTCCTAATTTCTAGAAATTTTAAATTTATATTATTCTCTAAGTTTATTACTGAAAAAGGATTTACAGCACAGTTTAAGTTTTCTAGCATAATATTTTGACTTAAATCAATACTAGTTACTTTATTCCTTGCAAAATTTAATTCCACAATATTTTCAAATTTTTCGATTCCAATCATGCTTGAAATTTCGTTATCTGATACTTTTATTTTTCCGTTAAAGGCAAGTGCTTCATCAAAAGTAATTTCATTATCTAAATTGATATTAATAGTAAAATTATTTAAAAGAATTTCTTTTAATGTATTATCTTCAAAATAGACAAAAGGGCCATTTCCAATAGTATAGTTGAAATGTTCTTCTTTAACATTCGATTCTTCTTCGCTTTCTTGTAGCTCGTAATTTGTGTTTACACACGATGTAAAATTTATTGAAATAACTAGTAAAAGGCAGAATGTGAAAATAGATTTCATAGTTTATATTTTATAAAATTTGAATAATATCAAAACTATGAAATGTTCAAATAAAAGTATCCTAAATCATATGTCACATATGATTTAGGACAAATTTATTTTCTAGAACTGCCTCTAATCCTTTAATTTATTAAGATTGCCTATTTTTTCATTTTCCTAAATTCTGCAGGTGTTTTCCCCGTAAATTGCTTAAAAGCCAAATAAAAAGTCGATTTTGAGTTGAATCCACACTCTAAACCTATTGCTATAACGGTATAATTCTTGAATTTTGTATCAACTAATAATTGTTTAGCATAAGTAATTCTAATGTTGTTTATAAATTCCGTAAAATTAAAATTACTGTAACTGTTAATTAATTTAGATAAATTGGAAGGATAAGTCTCTAAATTTTTTGCTAAACTTTCCAAACTTAATAATGGTTCTAAAAATAATTTTTCAGTAGTAATTGTTTCTTTTATTTTCTGAAAAGTCTTAAAATCTTCTTCGTTAAAACTGTCAATAATTGCTTCTTCTGGAACAGGTTTTAGCCTGTCATCTTTTAGGGCAGTACGCAACGAAATTCTATCTTTAGTCAGTAAATACTGATTATACCCTTGATAACCCAACCAATAAATTAAAAATGATGTAAGTAAACGTAAAGGCGTATAAATATTTACAGTTTGAAAATTTGTGTAATTAAAATCCAATACAATAGCAACCAACCATAACAACAGAATAATTGCAGTAAGTATATAAAAGGTATGTAACCATTTTAAATCATTAAAACTATTAATATATTTAAAACGGTCTTTTAATTTATAGTAGAGATACACGCAATAAGAGAAAACTGTCATTGTGCCCAATAATATAAAAATATCTTCATAGACATTATAACGCCTAATGAAGTTGAAAAAATCACTATTATTAAATTGATTGTTGAATGAAAATAGAATAAATAATCGAATAACGACTAATCCAATAAAAACAGAAAGTGTTGTACCAACAACATATCTATAGTGCTTTTCAATTTTTAGATAATGAATTAGAAACATAAAGAAGAACGGTGCAATAAATACATTCCAAGACACATCAATGATGCTATATTTGATTAATTCTGGAATGTGAAAAATATCTTTTTTTACTATATACGATTGCAAATTATTTATCGTAAAAATAAAAATAGTCCAATTTAAATAGTATATCGCCTTATTGCAAGGCTTGTTTTTATAATGAATAATGACATTAAAAATAAAACCTTGCACAATAGCAATTATCAAGATAGTATTAATAATGTTATTTAGATACTCCATTATAACAAAGCTACAAAAAAACGCCCAATTTCTATTTAGAAATTGGGCGTTTAATTTATATAAATACGTTAGTATTAGAACATTTCTTCGTTAGTTCTTGCAGGTAAATTTTGAGGTGCAAAATCTTGTTCGTAAGCATTACCATCTTTATCTTCTTTACTGTAATCATATGGCCATCTGTGTACTTCTGGAATATCACCATACCAGTTTCCGTGGAAATGTTCTACAGGAGCAGTCCATTCCAACGTGTTTGCACGCCAAGGATTTTGAACAGCTTTTTTACCTTTAAAGATACTCATAAAGAAGTTTGCTAAGAAAATTAATTGAGCAAAACCTCCTAAAAGAGCAAACCAAGTAATCACCACATTAATAGGTAATAAATCATCAAATAATGGAAAAGCCGTATTGTTAAAATAACGTCTTGGTAAACCAGCTAAACCTGTAAAGTGCATTGGAAAGAACACACCATAAGCAGCAACTAATGTAAGCCAAAAGTGAACATAGCCTAATTTTTTATTCATCATTCTACCATACATTTTTGGAAACCAATGATACACACCAGCAAACATACCTAATAATGCAGAAACACCCATTACTAAATGGAAATGCGCTACCACAAACATAGTATCGTGAACGTTAATATCTAAGGCAGAATCTCCTAAAATTAATCCCGTTAAACCACCCGAAATAAATACAGAAACCATACCAATTGAGAATAGCATTCCCGTATTGAATTGGATGTTTCCTTTCCAAAGTGTTGTGATATAATTAAAGGCTTTTACAGCCGATGGAATTGCAATTAATAAGGTTGTAAAAGTAAATACAGAACCCAAGAATGGATTCATACCAGTTACAAACATATGATGTCCCCAAACAATTGTAGATAAGAAAGCAATTGCTAACATAGAACCAATCATAGCCCTATAACCAAAAATGGGTTTACGTGCATTGGTAGAAATCACTTCAGAGGTAATCCCTAATGCAGGTAATAATATAATATATACTTCTGGATGTCCTAAGAACCAGAATAAGTGTTCAAATAATATTGGAGATCCACCTTGATAATGTAATACTTCTCCTTGAATAAATATATCCGATAAGTAAAACGAAGTACCAAAACTACGATCAAATATTAATAATAAAGCTGCCGATAATAATACAGGGAATGAAACTACACCAATAATAGCTGTAATAAAAAATGCCCAAATTGTTAATGGTAAACGCGTCATTTTCATACCAACCGTTCTTAAATTAAGAATAGTTACTATATAGTTTAATGAGCCTAATAAAGAGGCTGCAATAAATATTGCCATAGATATTAACCATAAATCCATACCAAGACCAGAGCCACTCATTGCTTGAGGTAAGGCACTTAATGGTGGATAAATTGTCCAACCAGCACTTGCCATTCCTGTATGTACAAAAATAGAAGCTACCATAAGTACACTAGACAAAAAGAACAACCAATACGATACCATATTTAAAAATCCAGATGCCATATCACGAGCACCAATTTGCAATGGAATTAATAAGTTACTAAAAGTTCCACTCAAACCAGCAGTTAATACAAAGAATACCATGATTGTTCCGTGGATTGTTACTAAACCCATATACATATCTGGTGTCATTTGTCCATTTGTACCATCTTTCCCTAAAAAGGCTTCCAAAATAGTAAATTGAGATTCTGGATACGCCAATTGTAAACGGAATAACATAGACATAAATCCACCAATAACTCCCATAATAATACCAGTTACTAAGTATTGTTTGGAAATCATTTTATGATCCTGACTAAAGATGTATTTTGTTACAAAAGTTTCTTTATGATGTGACATACTTTGTTATTTTTAAATTTTTTAATTGAAATCAATATTCGATTACAATACTTTTTTAGTTAGATAATATAAAATTAATTAATCGCTATTGCTTTTTGTTTGGCATACCATTTATTAAAATCGGCTTCTTCTTCAACCACAATTTTCATTTGCATATTGTAATGTGAATTCCCACAAATTTTATTACATAAAAGTAAATAATCAAAAACATAAGGCTCTAATGCGTCATCACCAACGGCAACTAATTCTTCGCTTTTTGCTTTTCTAATTTTATTAATACCAGCTACTTTTGCAACAATATCTTCATTTAATCTCATGTCTTTAGTTGTAACCGATGGTGTAAAACCAAAATATGTTTTCTGACCAGGTACAACATTCATTTGAGCTCTAAAATGAGGCATATAAGCTGAGTGTAAAACATCTTGAGAACGGAATTGAAAAACGACTTTTCTACCTTTTGGTAAATGTAATTCTCTTACTGGAATATCATCAATAGAATTTTTATCAGTCATATCAACACCCATTGTATTGATACCTTTAATATTTCTTACATTGGCTTCTCCTAAAGCATTATCAGCTCCAGCATAACGCGCTTCCCAATTAAATTGTTTTGCATAAACTTCAATGTATAATGGATTGTCTCCTTTATCCTGTACGTCCATAACTTTGTTCCAAGTCCAAATACCATATAAAACTAAGGCAGTTAATACAATTGCAGGTATTCCTGTCCAAAACATTTCTAAACGATGACTGTCTGCAAAAAATGTTGCTTTACGATCAACATTACCTCTGTATTTAAACGAAAAGAAGAATAATAGAATTTGAGTAAAAAATTGGACTACTAATATAAGTCCAAAAGTGATTTTGAATAATAAGTCTATATGTTCTCCTTCTGCTGAAGCTGAAAGTTGAGGTAAAAGAACATCACCATAAGCAACCATACAATAGATTAATAAACCATGTACAAATACTAGCATAGCAAGCATTAACCATCCATTAACGTTGTTTTCTTTTTTTGAAGCAATTTGCTCTCCTTTTGTAAATCCAAGAAGTTTGTTAATTTGCCAAAATGCAATAGCAATTGCAGCAAAAACAGCGATATAAAATAATGCTTTCATTTAAATGTATTTTTAAGTTTTATTTAATGTTAAACTATTAACTATGATTAGTTTTAAATCTAACAAATTTCTTTTATTCTTTTAATTATTCCTATAAATTATAGTAATGAAAATGTTCACTTTCTTTCATAAACGGGTTTCCTTTTGCTTGTAATGGTGCTTTAGATAATGCATTAAATACAACATAAATAAATAAGCCTAAGAAAAATACGAATGATGCTATTTCTGGAATACCAAAACTCCAAACATCTCCAACTGTTGCAGGTGAAATTAACACAAAAATATCAATATAATGTCCCATGATTATAAATAAACCTGCTGTTACAATAATGCCACTTACTCTTTTGAAATCACTACCAATCAATAATAAAAATGGCAATACAAAATTAAGTACCAACATTAATAAAAATGGAAATTTATAACTTCCTAATCTTGGTAGCCAATACACAACATCTTCTGGTATATTTGAATACCATTGTAGCATAAATTGATCGAAGAAAAAGTAAGCCCAAAAAATACTAAATCCAAACATGAATTTACCTAAATCGTGAATGTGACTTTCTTTTACTTCTGGCAAATAGCCTTTACTTTTTAAATAAACAGTTACAATTAAAATAGTTGTTACTGCCGTTACCATCATACTAGCAAATACATAGAATGGATATAATTGACTGTACCAGTGAGGATCTAATGACATAGCTAAATCAAAAACAAAAAATAATTCTGTTACAATAAAGAAGCCTAAAAATCCTACTGCAATATTAAAGTTTCGCTTATATATTTTTAAGTCACCTGTTTTGTCTAAAGCTATTGAGTTTCTTCTTAAGAAAAATCTGAAAATATTCCATCCTGTAACAAATATAAATGAACGAATTAAAAATCCTGTTTTATTTAACCAAGGTGCTTTTCCAACTAAAACTGGATCATTAACAGCATCGTGTCCCATCCAAACAAAAACATGGTTGAAATCTAAAGTTGATAAAACTAAAAATAATAATAAGAAAAATGACATTGGTAATAAGAATGCGGTAATAGCTTCCATAACTCTAAAAATAACAATCGACCAACCTGCTTGAGCTGCCCATTGAATAGAATAAAACACCAATACTAATAGCGCAACCATAAAGAAAAAGAATGCCGCTATAAAAAATGCAGACCACGGTTTGTTTTGATATTGATGCAATACGTGCTCTAAATGTGCTTGATGACTGTCTTTTGATGCGTGTGTATCATGTGAATCTGCCTTATGAGTATCTACAGCTTTGTGTTCTGTTACGTTATGAGTATTATGACCATCTTGTTTTTTAAAATTAACATCAGCAGTGCTGTGAGAATTTGTTGCGTGACTGTCATGTTTAGCATTTAATATTTCTTCAACTTTATGCGTGTCTTTTGGGACTGTTAAGAAACCATAAGCCATTCCAATAATCCCTAAGATCATTAGTGCTATAGAAATTGTTTTTAATTTACCTGAAAATGTATACATATTTTTAAGTTAAGCGAATTGTATTATTTAATTTTTACAAAAATCTTGAAATCTTTTAAAGAGTTATTATTTTGTAAGGTCTTTTTTTAATTTTTGAACATAATGAACTACTTGCCAACGTTCTTTTGAATTCAATTGAGATGCGTGAGAACCCATCATATTTCTTCCGTGCATAATTACGTGATAAATGCTACCATCTGTAATATCTCTAGAATTGTAATTTGGAATTCCAGGAAATTTATCTCTTTGTGACAACACACCATTTCCATCACCATTTTTACTATGACAAGATGAACAATAAATATTGTACAAATGCTTCCCTTTTTCTAGATCGATGTCTTCTGGTTTTAAGTTAGATACTAAATTAGCTTTGGCATCTTGATAACCTTCCTCTGTATTTGGATAATCATATGGTACTTGACCTCTTGCAACAGTACCTGCTACAGGTTGTTGTGAGCTTAAACCGTCTTTGAAGTTTGGATTTGTACTATAAACCTCATAAGGTACCGGACGATACATATCTGGCATATATTGCATTCTTCTTGTTTTGTGATCGTTTCCACAAGAAAACAGACTCAACATTATCAAGATTGGTACTATTATTTTAACTAAACCCTTCATTTTTTATTTTTTAGTGTTTGTCTATTATATTTATTTCTTCAGCACCAGTATTTTTCAATAACGATGTTAATTCATCTGCATTTCCATCTACAGAAACTTCCATTAAAAATTTATGAGAAGTTGTTCTTGGATCTGGATTATCTGCAGTTTGAAAAGGCCATATTTTACTTCTCATATAAAAAGTAATAACCATTAAATGTGCTGCAAAAAACACAGTCATTTCAAATAAAATTGGAACAAATGCTGGTACATTTTCCCCATAAGAAAAACTTGGTTTACCACCAATATTCTGTGCCCAATCATCAATCATCATATAATTCATCATCCAAGTTGCAAAAGAAAACCCTATAACACCGTAAATAAATGCAGTTATTGCTAAACGAGTGTCTTTTAAGCCCATTGCTCTATCTAATCCGTGCACTGGAAAAGGCGTGTAAACCTCTTCTATATGCGAACCGTTTTCACGTACTTTTTTAACCGCTGCAACTAAAACATCGTCATCGTCGTAAATAGCTCTTATTATTTTATTACTCATAATTTTTTATTTAATCTTTTCTAAATTTTTGCCAATGAATCTTGTGATCTTCCTTCTGCTTCTGCTTCTTTTTTTCTTGCAAAAGATCCTGTCGATTTTAAAATCGATTTCACTTCCGCTTGTGCTACTACTGGGAATGTACGTGCATATAATAAGAATAGAACAAAGAAGAAACCAATTGTTCCAAAGAAAATACTAATATCTATAGAAGTTGGCGAAAATTGCGTCCAAGTAGATGGTAAATGACCTCTACTTAAGTTTATTACAATAATATCAAAACGTTCAAACCACATACCAATATTTATAATAATTGCCATTATAAAAGAGAATGTGAAACTTCTTCTTAATTTTTTAATCCATAATAACTGTGGAAATACCGAGTTACATAAAATCAATGCCCAAAAAGCCCATGCATAAGGACCAGTTGCTGCACCAATTGATAAATAGGTAAAATCTTCATAAGATGAACCTGAATACCAACCTACAAAAAATTCAGATAAGTAAGCAGTAGCAACTATTCCACCAGTTACCAAGATTACTTTATTCATATTTTCGATATGATCTCTTGTGATATAAGCTTCTAAGTTAGAAACTTTACGCATTATAATAAGTAAGGTTTGTACCATTGCAAATCCAGAGAATACAGCTCCAGCTACAAAGTAAGGTGGATAAACAGTTGAATGCCATCCAGGAATTACAGACGTTGCAAAATCAAACGATACAATGGTGTGTACCGATAAAACTAATGGTGTAGCTAAACCAGCTAATACCAAAGAAACTTCCTCAAAACGTTGCCAGTCTTTTGCTTTTCCACTCCATCCAAAACTTAATAAACTATAAATCTTCTTTTGGAAAGGTTTTGTAGCTCTATCACGAATCATGGCAAAATCTGGTAATAAACCTGTCCACCAGAATACTACAGAAACTGATAAATAAGTAGAAATTGCAAACACATCCCATAATAATGGTGAGTTAAAGTTAGTCCATAACGATCCAAATTGATTTGGTATTGGCATAACCCAGTAACCATTCCAAATTCTACCCATATGTATTAATGGAAATAATCCTGCTTGAAAAACTGCAAAAATTGTCATTGCTTCAGCTGATCGGTTAATACCCATACGCCATTTTTGACGGAATAATAAAAGTACTGCCGAAATTAAAGTTCCTGCGTGACCAATACCAACCCACCAAACGAAATTGGTAATATCCCAAGCCCAGTTAATTTTGTTATTTAATCCCCAAACTCCAATTCCTGTTCCAATAGTATAGACAATTGCTCCAACTCCCCAAAGGAAGGCAACTAAAGAAATACCAAAAACAAACCACCAAAGTTTGTTTGCTTTTCCTTCAATTGGCGCAGCAATATCGTCCGAAATATCTTTGTAACTTTTATCTCCTAAGATTAAGGTTTCTCTTAAAGGTGATTCGTAATGAGACATATTTTTTTATTTTAGTTTCCGATTGTAATATTAAAATTTACAATTCAAATATTTTTATTATTATTTTGAAGCTAATTAATAACTAGCTATTTCTTACTTTTAATTGATATTGTACGTTTGGTTTTGTACCAACAAATTCTAACAATCTAAAGGTTCTGTTATCATCTTGTGATTTAGCTACTTTATCTTCTGGATTGTTAACATCGCCAAAACTCATAGCGCCAGTGCTACAAGCACTTGTACAAGCAGTTTCAAATTCATTTGCTTTTACGGCTCTACCTTCTTTCTTAGCTTGTAAAATTGTAGTTTGTGTCATTTGGATACACATAGAACATTTTTCCATAACTCCTCTAGAACGAACGACAACATCTGGATTTAATACCATACGACCTAAATCGTTATTCATATTAAAGTTAAACTCACTATTCTGAGCATATTGGAACCAGTTGAAACGACGTACTCTATATGGACAGTTGTTTGCACAGTAACGTGTTCCAACACAACGGTTATAAGCCATATGGTTTTGACCTTGACGACCGTGTGAAGTCGCAGCAACAGGACAAACTGTTTCACAAGGTGCGTGAGCACAATGTTGACACATTACCGGTTGAAATGAAACTTCTGGTTGATCTTCTGGATGAATTTGCGCATTAAAATAGGCTCCAGAACCAACAATACCTTCTTCAGTTCCTTTTTCTTTTGTCATTTCAGACGTATAATATCTATCAATACGCAACCAGTGCATATCTCTACTCACTCTAATTTCTTGTTTACCAACAACAGGTACATTATTTTCAGCATGACAAGCAACAACACAAGCTGCACAACCAGTACAAGTTGCTAAATCGATTGCTAAATTGAAATGTGTTCCAATCGTATCATCAAATTTTGTCCATAAATCAGCTTCATCAGCAGTTACAGGTTGATGATCTAAAGAGAATTTAGGTCTTGGATTGTAATCGTCTTTCTTTAAATTGATAAAATCGTGTAAAGATGTTTCGTTAACGATTTCATCTCTACCCATCATTGTATGTTGTAACTGAACACAAGCAAATTTATGCTCGCCAGATACTTTAGTAATACTTACATTACCAGTTTTGTTTAGTAATGGAAAGGCATTTACACCTGTCATCATTTCTTCTTGCATACCTTCTTTTCTACCATAACCTAATGCTAGAGCTATAGAGCCTTTGGCTTGCCCTGGTTGAATATAAACTGGTACGTTATGAATACTTACGCCATCAACATTAATATCGACTAAACTTCCGTTCATTGCACCGTTATCAACCGTCCAGTTTTTTAATTCTAGAGCTTCTGCATCTGCGCGAGAAACTAATAAGTAATTATCCCAAGATGTACGTGTGATTGGATCTGGTAATTCTTGTAACCAAGGATTATTTGCTTGTTGTCCGTCTCCTAAACCAACTTTGGTATATAAAGACAATTCAATAGCACTTGATGTAGTTGCGTTTAAAGCTGAACCAACAGCAGTGATATCTATTGCGTTTACAGTAGGAACTGTTGTTGAAGTTACAACATCTGCAGTACCATTATGTAAAGCAGTGTTCCAAGATTTTCCGTTAAGGAAAGAACTGCTATTATTTTTTAAATAATTGTAATAACTTGTTGTATTACCATTCCAACTTAATATAGCTTCTTGAAATTGACGTGTGTCAAATAATTTATTAATGGTTGGTTGCATTAAACTGTATTGTCCGTTTTGCATAGAAACATCACCCCAAGATTCTAAATAATGAGGTGTTGCGTTAACAAAATTACACGCTTTAGTTGTTTCATTTGGACTAGTTGCAAATGCAACTTTTAAAGCAACTTTTTGTAAACCTTCAGTAAATCCTTTAGTATTACCCAAAGTATATAAAGGGTTTGTTTGATTCATTATTAAAGCGCCAACTTTACCAGCTTTCATATCAGCTATTAATTGTGCTACTTTAGTGTCATTTCCTTGACGTGTATTTTTTGTATTTGTTGTATCAATAACAGCACTTTGCAAAGCATTGTTAATGGCTAATACTAATAATTGTGCATTTTCATCTTGAATTCCAGTAACAACAATTGCTTTGCTACCTGCTTTTTTTAATTGAAAAGCAGCCTTTTTAATTGCGGCATCTTGCAGGGTTACTTTAGATGTTAATGAACCACCAACTATCTCATTATATAAACTAATTAGAGCAAATTTTAATTCAGATGGTTTTAAAGCAAAACGTTGATCTGCATTAGCTCCAGTTAAAGACATATTCGATTCAAATTGAATGTGCTTTGACATTTTACCGTGAACAGGTACTTTGTTTGCAGCATACCCTTTTTCAAAGCCACCACCATTCCAATCACCTAAGAAATCTGCATCTACAGATACAATAACATCAGCTTTAGAAAAATCATAATTTGGTAAAGCTCTTGTTCCATACATTGCTTCCATAGCATCTAATGCTGCACTTTCTGAAACAGCATCGTAAACTACATGTTCTGTAGTTGGATAATTTACTTTAAATTCTGCTATTAATTTGTCGGTTGATGGACTTGCCATTGTTCCAGTTAGGAAAACAATTTTTTGCCCACTAACTTTCGCTTGTGCTAATTTTATATTGATTTCTTTATCAAAAGAGGTATAATCACTAGTTTTCCCACCAATGGTTGAACTTTTTAAACGGTGATTGTCATATAAAGATAATACAGAAGCTTGAACTCTTGCATTAGTTCCATTATTTGATGATGCATCTTTATTTGGTTCAATCTTAATTGGTCTTCCTTCACGAACTTTTACTAAAATATTAGCGAAATCAAAACCATCAGCAATAGTAGTTGCATAATAATCTGCAACTCCTGGTACAACATCATTTGGTTTGTTAAGGAATGGAATCGTTTTAATTACAGGACCTTCACAAGCGGCTAAAGAAGCGGCTGCTGTTGTAAATCCTACATATTTTAAGAAATCTCTACGAGTTGTTGAAGAAGATTCTAAAGCTTCTTTGTCTCCCAAAAACTCATCTGTTGGGATTTCTTTTTCGAATTCCACTTTACTTAGCTTTTCAACTATTGAACTGTCTTTAAGCTCCATTGGGCTTGTCCAATATTTTTTGTTTGATGCCATACTTTTGATTTTCGATTTTTATTTCTGATATGTGATTTAATTCACTGTCAAAAAAATATATTTAAACGATTACTCGATTTTTTTATTTATAATAAATTTATAATGTCAATTAATAGTGACACTTTGCACATTCTTTACCACCTAAATCTGCTACGGTTACTTTTTCAATACCATATTTTTTAGATAAGTCTTCATGTATTTTTGCGTAATACTTATTGTCTAAATCTACTTCACTAGTTTTATGACAATCTATACACCATCCCATTGTTAATTTTGAATGTTGACGCATATCGTCCATTTCTTCAACTGGTCCGTGACAAGTTTGACATTCAATACCTGCAACAGTGACGTGTTGAGAGTGATTGTAGTACGCAAAATCTGGTAAATTATGAACTCTTACCCATTCAATTGGTTTGTTTTGTTCAATAGCATCGTAGATTTTTTTGATTTCTAAATCTAATTCAGGTTTCCCTAAAGCGCCAACTTTAGTATCATCAGCTACTTCTGTTATCCTCTTATGACAATTCATACAAACATTTGCAGTTGGTATTCCTGAAGTTTTACTGTGTTTTGCAGAAGAGTGACAATATTGACAATCTATCTTGTTATCACCTGCGTGTATTTTATGAGAGAATGCAATTGGCTGTATTGGTTCATAACCTTGATCTACACCTAAATCTGCTAACCATCCAAAACCAAACCAAGCACCAGCAAATAATAAGAAAATAGTTGCTATTATTTTTAAGAATGTTATTTTACTTAAGAACATCCAAATCAGTAATCCTAAAATTACTAAAATAACAATCCAATTTTTCCAAGCACCTGAGCTTTTTGCTTTTGTAACACCATTGTCTACAACACCATCAGCATTAGGTACTATCTTCTTAACATCACCAACTTTAAAGTACGCTAACATGGCATCAATATCATCGGTAGATAATTGTGGAAATGCAGTCATAACCGCTTTATTATTGTCTTCAAAAACTTTCTTTGCTAATTTATCACCACTTTTACGTAGTGCATTGTTGTTTTTAATCCAAGCATGAAGCCATTCTTTTTCTCTTTTGTCCGAAATGCCTTGTAATTCAGGTCCAATTAATTTTCCTTTTAATTTATGACAAGCAGCACAGTTGGCTTTATATATTTTTTTACCTACAGCTACTTTTGGATCTACAACAACTTCCTTTTTTGACACCTCTTTTTTAACTTCTTTACCATCGGTATAGGCTAAAATGTCCTCAATATCTTGTTCGGTTAAATGCTCATTAGGAGGCATTGGAATATTATTATATTCTTTTAAAAGCGCAATACCAACCTCATCACCGCCATCAATAACCTTTTTACTATTTTTGATCCAATCATGTAACCATTTACGATCTCTTTTTTCTGTTATTCCTTTTAAGGGTGGCCCTAGAAGTTTTTTATCGAGTGTATGACAGGCAGCACATGCTTTAAATAATTCTTTCCCTTTAGTAGCATCTCCATTTTGGGCGGATGCGTTAATTGAAAAAATAAATAAAATAGCTAATAAGAGCTTAGTTAGTTGTTGGATTGGACTGTGTTGATTCACAATATTCATATTTTTATAAATTTCAAGTGCGTTTGGCACAATATTTTCTATATTAATTTACTAGAAAGTAAATGCTTTTTGATAAATTCAGTTTGGCAAAAATACTATTATTATGTTAAAAAATAAATCTTAAAATTAAGTTAAATGTAATTTATAATGATTCTAAATAGCCAAATATTCAATGTAAATAGTATATAAAGTTACTTCTAAAAGTATAGGGATTTATTTTTTAAAAAATAAAGGCCTTAGTATCAAAACAAAACATAACTTTGTAGCGTTAAAATAAAAAATCTTAACAATGAAAATAAAACAAATAATTTTAGCATTCTTCTTTTTAATAAGTGCATTTGGTTACGCTCAGGCAGAAGGAATTGTAGTGATTGATAGCTCGCCATCCATTGATAAATTAATTAATAAAAAAATTAATTTTAATAATCAATCGCGTAAAGTAGAAGGTTTTCGTATTCAATTGTTTTACGGTAGTGAAACAAGTGTTAATAATATTGATGCAAAATTTCGAGAATTATTCCCTAACACAACAACATATGTAATATTTGATTCACCCGATTGGAAAATAAGAGTTGGTAATTATAAAACAAGATTGGAAGCTGATAAAGCTTTACAACGGTTTATAGTAGAATTTGGTAGTGCTATTGTGATGCCTTATACAATTAACAATTAATTGACTATTGCCACTTTGGTGATAGACGTTTCGCTTTTATCTGGTGACGTTAATAAAACTGTATAAATGCCCGATGCAACTTTGCGTCCAGCTAAATTTGATTTGTTCCACAATACTTTACCTCCTTTAATTTCGGAACCTTCAACAACATTCGTTTCGTGAACTAAATACCCGGCACTATCTAATATTTTAACATTGGTTCCTCTTGGTAAATGTGTACCGTGTCGACCATCAATGGTAATGATTTCATTAGTGTTTGTTGATGGATTTGGATAAGCATAAGTTTCACCTAGCGTTTCTCCAAATGGTGCAACATTATTATTATAAACTACAATGCCTTTTGCAGTGGCAAAATATACTTTACCAGTTTTATTATCCACACGTATTTCATTAATTCGATTGGATGGTAATGGTGAATTATCTTTATTAAACAAATGCAAGGTTTTTTGCCCACTTGGATTAGTCCCCAAAACACCACTATCATTAGTACCAAACCACTTATTGTCTGCACCATCAATAGCTATAGAATTAATAGCCTGTTCGCCTAGTAAAACTTGCCCTTGATTGTCATCTGTTCCGCCTTCTAAACGGATAATTATTGGAGTAGCAGTATTGCTGTCTGAATCAAACATTCCTGAGGTGTTGTCGAATTTAACAAGTCCTTCAATAGTACCAATCCAAATTCTATTATTTCGATCAACAGCTACAGCTTTTATTTTGTTATGAGGTAAACCGTGTGTTGTGTTTAACGCTGTGTTTTTTGTGCCATTAATATTTAGTATTAACAAGCCATTTACACGGGTTTCTAACCACTTATTGCCGCTTTTATCAATGGTAATATCCCCAATTCCCATACTTGTAGATATTAAAAATTCATCCATATTATAACCAGTCCAAGAATCACTAGAATCCATTTTTTTTATCTTTTCGGATACATAACCGTTTCCAACCCATAAATTTCCTTGATTGTCAAATGCCGTACCACTAACCGATGTAAAATCATAAAAATCGTGTAGTACACTTTTTTCTAAACCACTGTCCAAAAAGGTGCGAATGTTTGTAATTTCATCATCTATAACTTCTACTAAACCTTCGGCCCACGAACTTAAAAACACCCGATTTTCATGATTTTTATCAATCTCAATATCTACAAAATCCCTTGGTAAACCGTTGTAATAATTGGTGTTAATCCAATCCTCACCATTAAAATGACTAAATCCTCTTTTTAAACCATTTATATTGAAAGTAGAATACGACATTGCGCCATAAACAACCCATAAATTATCATTATAAACTTCAATAGAGTACACATCGTTTCTCAAAGGTCCTTGCGGATGAATTTCTTCAAATTCTATGGATGTAAATGGTTTGGCTAATATGCCGAATTGTTTCGTTGCTAGATAAACGATATCATTAAAAGCAAAAGAATTGTTTAATTTAAAATTAAAATCAGTTGTAGTATTAACTACATTTAGGGGATTGAAAGAGGTGTTAAACGTATGCGAAACATCATTTAAAGAGACGTTTAAAAAATGGATTGTACTATTTATAGTCACAATATTTTTTGGAAAACTTTGAATAGTTTGTAAAGTATTTGAATTGATTATTTTATATAAAATTTTATTTTTTGCAGTAAACAATTCAGAATTAAAAACGGTGATACTTTTAAAATCACCTAAAAAGCTGCCTGATGGTTGTGTCCAATTATTAAAATCTATTAAATTTGGGTTTGCAACATCTGCTGTGTAAATACCGTTTTCGGTTGCAGCATATATGGTATCGTTAAAGACAGCAGTTTGATGAATTTTTACTGTGGAAGAGCCGTCACCAATATAAAAAGTATCTCCAAATTGCTTATTTTCTATGTCGTATTCAATAATAGCAAAATCGGTTGATAAATATAAGATATCGTTATACTCGTTAATGTGATTTACTTTTTTTGAGCCAGTAATGGTTAAGCGTTCAATGTCGTTGGAAATGTGAATGTCATTATTACTGTCAATCACTTCAATAAGTCCAGAAGTGTAACCAACAACAATTCGTTGGGAGTTTTCACTATAAAATAAACACGATGTTTCCTTTCCCGATAAGCCATGGACAGATGATATTTTTTGATTTTCTTGTGTAATTAAATCGTAAATAAAAACCGCATTATCAGTAATTGCATAAATTTTATCACCCGATTTAACAAAGTCTTTCACATTGTTATAGGAATAAAAATCTTCCCAACTATCGCTGAAATCAGTTTGAGAATGCAAAGTGAAAAATAGCAAACAAAAGCTATAGATTAAATATTTTTTCATTTTATTTAGGCAACAATTTTAATAATAACGCAATTTTAATCAAAATATTTTTAATGCTTTTAAAAATAAAGTATTTTAGCAAATATACTAGATAACTTATAATGAATACCGAAATAGAAAGAAAATTTTTAGTTTTAAATACAGATTTTAAATTGGAAAGTTATGGGCAAATAAACATTACCCAAGGTTTTTTAAATACGCATAAAAAACGGACGGTTCGTGTGAGAATTACTGATGATAAAGCTTTTTTAACCATTAAAGGAAAATCAAACAAAAGTGGCACAACGCGTTTTGAATGGGAAAAAGAAATCACTGTTAACGATGCTGAAAATCTTTTGCCCCTTTGTGAAAAGGGCATCATAAAAAAAACACGTTTTTTGATTAAAAGTGGCAAGCTAACCTTTGAGGTTGATGAATTTTATGGCAATCATAAAGGTTTAATTATTGCCGAAATTGAATTGTTGCATGAAGACACTTCTTTTATAAAGCCAAAATGGCTTGGTAAAGAAGTGACAGGTGATAAGCAATATTATAATTCTGTTTTAAGTAAAAAAAAGTAATTACATTTTTCCTAAATACTGCTTAGGAGTTGTGCCAAATTTCTTTTTAAAGGCAGCAATAAAATGACTTGAGGTGCTATAACCGATTAGTGCGCTAATTTCAGAAACATTGTGTTTTTTAGTTTCTAATAATTTTATTGAATAATCCATTTTGTAGTCAAATAAAAAGTTAAAAACGGTTTCGCCATAAATGTGTTTAAAACCATCTTTTAATTTTTTTAAAGATAAGCCAATTTCAATAGCGAGTTCATTTAAAGAAGGCGGTTCTGCCATGCGGTTTATGATAATCTCTTTGGCTTTTTTTATTTTTTCTACATTGTCTTCGTCTTCTAAAAATGGACATTTTTCAACATCACCTTCAGTAAAATTAAAGTACAAGCTTAGGAGTTCGTATATTTTACCTTTACTGTATAGTTTTTCTAAAGATTCGTGTAAATTATATTTAAAAAGTTGTGTTAGCACTACCATTTCTCCTGGCGATAAATCTTTTGCCGAATAGTATTTTTTATCTAAATTATCTTCGTTTAAAAATGTGATGTACTTAGAAAATTCTGAAAAGAAAGAATGAAATTTTTTTATTGATATTAAAACAGTAATGATTTTTGAATTAGGTGAAATCTCAATGTTTATAGGTAGATTTTGTTGCGGATTAAATAAAACTAACGATTTACTTTCTAAAATATCGATTGTGTATCTTCCGTTATTGAAAACTAATTTTCCGTCACCTTGAATGCAAAAAAACAGTTGTATGTAATTGTGACTCACTTCTTTAATGAAAACTTTTTTTTCTTTACCGTTGTTTTGAAATTTTAAAAGAAAAAAACCTTCTTCTAATTCAGTGTCTTTTAAAAAACTTTTATCGTTGTTTTTCATTTTTTCAAAATCATTTTATTTTGATTTCGCTTGCAAATATAACTGAATTGGTTGTAATGGAAAAATTCTTTTTGCGTTGTTTATGAAAATATTTAGTTTTAGGATAATAATTTTTTAATAACATCAACCTTACTTAAGTTCTTGCTATCATTTAAAGCATCGTATTTTAATTCCCAACCAAAGGTGCCAACCATTTGCTCCATAACCTTTAAGGTATCCATAGCTTTTAATTTGGCTGAATGTAGTAAATCGCTTTCAGGAATTTTATCCGTAAAATTTTGTTTTACTTTTTTATTGAGTTCAGTTAAATCGGTTGCTTCAAATTTATTGAATAAACCATTTTTAATATCGTAAAAATCCATGTGTGTTTCCATACCAAGTACTTCGGGATCTGGAAAAGAGGTGACACGTATTTGACGTTTGTCAGAATTAGCATCAAAACGCATTTTTTTCATATCAAAACCAATAAATACTTTTGCATTAGCCATTACTATTGCTTTTTTTGTACTCGATATCATATTAAGTATCGAATTTTTCTCATCCTGAAAATGCATAACTTCATTCATGCTGCCTTCTACAGTAATCAGTTTAGAGACACTGCGTATCTTTTCTAAAAGCACAACAGATTGTTCCTTGGACTTACTTTTAAAAAACGATCTTTTAGAAAATAAATAATAAATTGATAAAACCAATCCGCCAACAATAAAACCTAAAATGAAATTCATATTAATATATTTGTGTTACAAATTTAATGAAAAATATTAAATCACTTATTACTTTACACAATTCATACCAAAAATCATATCTTTGCGTTATAATTAAAAACATTTAAATGAAAAAATCAATATTTATTATCGGGTTAATTTTTATAGGAACATTTGCAATGAGTTCACAAACTATTGCTGATAAAACAATAGGTTTACGTTTTGGAGATGCTAATGGTTTAGGTGCAGAAGTTTCATTTCAAAAAAGTTTGGGAGATAGTAATCGTTTGGAGGCAGGTTTGTCTTGGAGAAACGGAAGCTATTACAATGCAATAAAATTAGCAGCAATATATCAATGGGTTTTTGATATTGAAAATATTGAAGGTTTGAATTGGTATGTTGGTGCTGGTGGAGGTTTTGGAAGTTGGAAAGTAAAATCTGATTTTACAGGAAATGGAGGAACTTACTTATTTGCGGCTGGTGATATTGGGATTGATTACAAATTTAGTTTTCCATTATTACTATCATTAGATTTTAGACCAGAAATTGGTTTTGCTGACTTTAATAATGATTTAGGTTTAGATTTTGCACTTGGTGTTCGATATACTTTTGATTAGATTAAATCTGAATTTTAATTCAATTTCATAATCAATAAGTAATATAATTCGTTTCCTTAGTAAAACTTTGTTTTTCTTCTCGTATCTTTGCAGAATATATTAAAAATGAAACACAAAGCTGGCTTTATAAACATAATCGGTAATCCAAATGTAGGAAAATCTACGTTGATGAACGCTTTTATTGGCGAACGATTATCTATCATTACTTCCAAAGCACAAACAACACGTCATCGTATTTTAGGCATTGTGAATGGTGATTATTTTCAAATGTTGTTTTCAGATACGCCAGGAATTATTAAACCTGCTTACGAGTTACAAGAATCTATGATGGATTTTGTAAAATCGGCTTTTGAAGATGCCGATATTTTAATTTATATGGTAGAAATTGGTGAAAAGGATTTGAAAGATGAAAAATTTTTCAATAAAATTGTCAATGCTAAAATTCCTGTTTTATTACTGATAAATAAGATCGATAAATCTACACCAGAAGCCTTAGAAAAATCTGTTGCACTATGGCGTGAGAAAGTACCTAATGCTTTAGTATTAGCCATTTCTGCTTTAGAAAAATTTAATGTGCAACCCGTTTTTGATAAAATATTAGAATTATTACCCGAAGGTCCCGCTTTTTATCCAAAAGATCAATTAACCGATAAGCCCGAGCGATTTTTTGTCAACGAAGCCATTCGTGAAAAAATACTAATCCATTATAAAAAAGAAATTCCATATTCTGTAGAAATTGATACCGAAGAATTTAATGAAGATAAAAAAATCATTAGAATCCGTTCAATAATAATGGTGGAGCGAAATTCACAAAAAGGGATTATTATTGGTCATAAAGGCGCAGGTTTAAAACGTGTTGGAACTGAAGCTAGAAAAGACTTAGAGAAATTTTTTAACAAAAAAGTGTTTCTTGAGTTGTACGTAAAAGTTAATAAAGATTGGCGTAATAATTCAAAGCAATTAAAACGCTTTGGGTATAAAGATTAATCTAATCTTTACAGATCCTTAGTCAACGACTTTACAATTTTATTATCAGATAAAAACTCTTTTAAAATCACCTTTATTGCTGTATAAGTTGGTACAGCAACCACCATTCCTAAAATCCCAAAAAGTAACCCAAAGATAATAATGGATAAAAATATTTCTAAAGGATGTGATTTTACGCTCTTGGAAAAAATGATTGGTTGGCTTAAAAAATTATCAATTAATTGTGCAATTAAATAACCAATCATTACATAAATAGTTGTTGGTAAAATGGCTGTTTTAAAATCTAAACCTATGTTTGATGTCATGGTTAAAAACAACATTATAAAGCCGCCAATTAATGGGCCAACAAATGGAATTAAGTTTAAAGTAGCACACAAAATAGCAATTACAATTGCGTTTTCAATACCAAAGATGCTTAATATTATGGTGTATAAAATAAATAAAATAGTAATTTGAACTATTAAGCCAATAAAATAACGCGATAATAAATCTTTAATAGTAGAAAACGATTTTGCAAAACGTTTTTCGCTATTGTTTGGTACAATAGCACGAAGCCCTTTATTTAATATATCTTGATCTTTCATTAAAAAAAACGAGATAAACAAAACTGACAATAAACCAATAGTTAATGATCCAAAAGTGCCTAAAACACTATTAAAAATACTTGGTATTTTATTTAATTGTGAGGCAATATCAAAATTTTCTAATCGTGACATTATGTTAATATTACGTTCTAGAAAATAATCATTTAAATGAGAAAGAGTTGTTTCAATATTGGCTTTGAATGCATTAGAATTTAATAAAGACAGATTCTCTCCTTGTTTTTGAATTAATGGAATAAACATACTTATTAAACCAATTAATACACCTATAAATAAAAACATGGTTGTAAAAACGGCAATGGAATTTTTAAATTTTAGTTTGGTTTTTAAAAACCGAATCATTGGTCGGGCAACCAAAGCAACAACCGCAGCAATGGCAATATATGCCAAAACAGACTGTATTTTAAATAAAAAATAAAGTAAGATAAAAACACCAAATATAATGGCGATTGCTCGTAAAATTCCGTTGCTAATTTCTTTTGATTTCAATAGGGTATTTTTTGTAAAGGTACTTTATTTATTTATCTTATAAATTAGGTAATAATAATCTTCATTTTTTTCATTTAGGCAGTATATAAATATCCATGTGCTCTAGACCAATACTTTCAGCTCTTCAAAATCTAAACCACCGTAATTACCAGAGCTCATTAATAAAACACTGGTATCTTCAAATTTTTGAGCAAATAGAAATTCTTTAAACTCAGCAGGATCTGTGTACACTATTAAGTTATCTCTGTTAAAAGCATCTAATATTTGTTGTTTACTTACAGGTTGTAATTTTTTAATTTCTACAGCGTGTGGTGAATAAAACACGACAGCTTTGTCAGCAAATTTTAAAGCATCCTTATATTCTTTTAAAAATTGTGGATTTAAACTACTGTAGGTATGTAATTCTAAACACGCCAATAAAGTGCGTTCTTTATACTGTTCCTTAACCGATTTAGTTGTTGCTTTTACTTTACTTGGTGAATGTGCAAAATCTTTATAAATAACCGTAGTACTATTTTCTACTATTTTTTCTAAGCGTTTATTTGCACCGCCAAAACTCATAATGGCTTCGTAAAAGGCATCTTCTTGTAAGCCGATTAATTGGCAAATCCATTTTGCACCTGCTAAATTTTGTAAATTATGAATTCCAAAGATTTCTAAGGGTAAATTTCCTTGATTAGTTTTTAAATAAGTAATCCCATTTTCAATAAAATGATCTGGAGTTTTGTAAGGATATTTTTTAATATTGGCAGTCGATTTCTCAACCATTTTTTTTAAAACAACATCTTCTTCACAATAAACCAACATGCCACCAGGCATTATTTTATCAATGAATATGTTAAATTGTTCATTGTAAATTTCAATGGTA
>JAZGEV010000052.1:0-5912 GCA_036478895.1 Flavobacteriaceae bacterium
AACATGTTAATAAAGTGTCGTCCAAAATTGTTTTGCGTTTTAATGTGATTTATTCTAGTGTTTTAAACGAAGACGAAAAACAATTAATCCTTTTAAAATTAGCCAATAAGTTAAATAAAAATAACGACTTAATTGTGACTTGCGAAGAAAGTAGAAGTCAGCATAAAAACAAAGAGATTGCCATCCATAAATTGTTAGCGCTAATAACTTCTGCGCTAAAAATTCCAAAAAAAAGAAAGCCAACCAAAAAGAGTAAAAAAGCCAACCGTAAACGTTTGGAAAAAAAAGCCAAACATGCACTTAAAAAACAGCATCGTAAAAAGGTAAAGTATTAAAGCTTTTCAATATTTTAAAACTGTACAGGAATTTCAAACGATTTATCATCGCCTTCGCCTGGATTATTATTATCAAATACCAGTTTTCCTTTGCTGCTTTTTCCTGCTTCAAATGTAATTGTTGCATCAAACGGCACATTGCCTTCTACCATCCAATCTACGCCATCAGATACATGTAAAATCCCAACATTACCTAGTTGTTTATTAGCAGCACCATATAAACGTACTGTCCCAATTTCACCTTCAAAAGCACTCCAAATTCCCAAAGAATTCACCTTAATTTTTAAAGGCGATGTGATTTTTTGATTTGCCTTTATATTAACTGAAGGATACTTTTTACTAATAACATCATTTGTTTTTTTATGAATCAACTCAGGTTTAGTTTCTGTCACGTCTTTAACAGCTTCCTTTTTTTTACAAGATGTTGTTAACTGTATAAACATCAGTAATAAGATGCTTAATAATACTTGCTTTGTTTTCATAATCATAATTTTATATTTTTAATGTGTTGGTAGTCTTTTAATGTGTTGATATTCTGTAATAATTCATCTTCAATAGTAATGATTTCTACGTCATTTTCTTGTAAAATTTTAACCAAAGATAATTTATTATCGTCTAGTTTCTCTTTTAATATCTCATAAACTTTGGGTTCCCAAATGGTAATTAATGGTTCGGGATAGTTTTTGTTTTTGCCTTTAAAAACAGTGGCTATTTTTTTTGGGTTTCTTTTAGAAATTAGTAGTTTTAATAAGGCATCATCTACAAATGGCAAATCAATGGCTAAGGTTAACCAAGCAGTTTTTTTATCGTATTTAAATGCAGAATATAAGGCAACTAATGGACCAGAATCTTTTATAACATCAATGATAACAGATGCGTTTTTTAATTGGTTTTCATCTCTTACAGAATAATAAATATCGTGAGATTTAAAATGTGTATTTAAAATGTTAAACGTCTGTTCTTGTTGCGTTTTTCCGTGATAATGCAGCTGACTTTTATCACTACCCATTCGCGTACTTTTTCCACCAACAAGGATGAGTGCTTTTAATGGTGTCTTTTGTTCTTTTTTTGTAAGCATTTGCTATTTGGTCACATTTTTAATTTTATGATAACTCGCTTGTATCCCATGAATTAAGGAAGAACTAAAACCTTCTTGTTCCATTTTATTTAATCCTGTAATGGTTATGCCCAAAGGTGTGGTTACTTTATCTATCTCACTTTCGGGATGATTATTATTCTTTAATATTAACGATGTTGCGCCTTTTATAGTTTGGGCAGCTATTTTTTGAGCATCGCCACTTTCAAAACCAATCTCAATACCTGCTTGCATTGCAGCACGAATATAGCGCAAAGCAAAGGCAATACCACTTGCTGCCAAAACCGTTGCAGATCCCATTAATTCATCATCAATAAATAAGGATTCACCCAAATGAGAAAACAATTTTTCTACTGTTTCTTTTTCTTTGTCAGATGCATTATTAGTTGCAATGCATGTCATCGATTCTCTAATGGCAATTGCCGTATTTGGCATGGCTCTAAACAAAGTGATTTTTGGATTTATTTTATCCGAAAAATCGTTTAAAGTCACACCAGTAATGGTAGAAATAACAATTTGATTATCCAAAGAAGAAACAATATCTTTTAACACATCATCCAATTTGTGCGGTTGCACACATAACCAGACTATATCTGCATTCATAACAGCATGCTTATTATCATCTGTTATTGTAACACCTCTTTTTTTATAACTTTCTAAAGCTTTATAATGTCGTTTTGTAAGCGTTAAATTTTCTGGTTTTACAACCTTAGCATTTAACAAACCGTTGGCAATGGATTTGCCCAAATTTCCTGTTCCTATAATCGCTATTTTCATACACTCTGAATTTAACCATTAAAAGTACGGTATTATTTTGGATTTACACGAGAATTGATTTCCTTTTTCAAAGGAATGACACGCGTTATTAAAGAATTGTAGTATTAATCCAATTCACATTTTACTTTCACAATGTCATTCCCACGAAAGTGGGAATCCATATTAAAATAAATACTCTTTTTCAATGGAATGACACTTGTTATTGAATAAACATTAAATAGCCAGTATAATTTCTTAAAGCATTTCCTAGGATTTTATCCATTGTTTAATTGGAATTACCTGTCTTTATTATCTATGATTCTTTGTAATCTAGTAATAGCCTCGTTTTGGAAATTGATAATAAAGTCTTTGTCTATGAGTCGTTTCTCAAATTGCTCAATTAATTTTTCTGAAAGCTAATTAATCACAAAACCATTATTACCACCTTTATTATCATAGGTAAAAAAAGTATAATTATCATCTGTAAAAAACTCGTTTAAAGGCATTTGAAAATAACTTGCATACTTTTGTAAATTGTCTATATCTGGTTTAGAAACACCACTTTCGTAATTTAAAATTGTAGATTGTGAGATGTCCAAATCAATGGCAAGTTCTTCTTGAGATAAACTTTTACTTTTCCGTAACTCTAATAATTTAATGGCTATACTCATTTTATGAAATATTATATATTTGGTAAAAATACCATTTTTTTGGTTGGTTGAAAAATGAAAGTGTACTATGTTTGATAGATATTTAAGCCAGTCTGTTTTAAATAAATAGACATAAAACCTTATTATTATGAAAAAATTATTTATTTTAGTGGCTTTTGCTATAACGTTTGCTCTGATGAGTTTTACAAATTCAGCTAAAAAAATTAAAAAAGTAGACCCTCTACTTTATGATGTTTGCGATGAAGAAGCGACTGCGGCGGCTGATAGATGGGGATGGAGTGAACAAGAAGAAGGAGCTTGGTTTTGGGAATGTATTGAAGCAAATCAATAATATATTTTTAATTAGTCCACTTTTTTATTGAAAAAAGTGGACTAAATATTACATTTTATGAAGCATATACTTATTACAATAACACTCTTTTTAACACTAACATCATATTCTCAAAAAGGGAAAGTGATTTATACTGCAACTTTTAGTTTTGATTCTTTTTATAAGTCAAAAGGAGAAAGTGATAGTAATGAAAGTGATAAAGATTATATAGAAAATACAGAAGATATTGAATGTGAATTAACATTTAATAAAAACGAATCTTATTTTAAAAAAAATGATAAAATTGTTGTAAAAAAAAGTAAATTTAATATTACAAATATAAAAGTAGGAAGAGGTGAATTTTATCATAATAGAAAAGATAATGAAACAATAGAAATGTATGAGTTTTTTGGTGAAGATTTTTTAATTACTAAAAATAAAATAATTTGGGAATTTGAAAATGAAACTAAAACAATAAGTGGTTATCTCTGTAAGAAAGCGGTTACTGTTCTAAAACTTTCTGGTCGAAATGGTATAATAGAAAGAAAAGTTATTGCTTGGTATGCTCCAAAAATCCCTATTAGTTTTGGGCCAAAAAATTATAATGGACTACCTGGTTTAATAATTTCACTCCAAGAAGGTGATTTCTTTTATATTGCAACAAAAATTATTTTAAATACAACGAAAGATATTCTTATTACAAAACCTACTAATGGTAAAAATATGACACAAAATGAATTTGATATAATTATAGCTGATTTTAATAGAAATAGAAAGAAATATATGAAACGATTAAAGTAAAGTGTTTTCTAAAAATTATATAAAATTGAGTTTTACTACCAATTTAACAATACAATTAACTCTCTTTTTTTTAACAGGGTTATTTTCATTATTACAAGCACAAACAATAGAAATAAAAGGCCTAGTTAAAGATAGTATAAACCAACCTTTATCTTATGCTAATGTTTTTGCAGAACCAATAGATAAAAATATTAAAGTTTCTTATGCTGTTACAGACGAAAAAGGACACTATTCTTTAAGAATTAAAAAAAAAAAACCTTATAAGGTAACATGTAGTTATATTGGTTTTGTAAATAAGGACGTGGCATTTAACTTTTCTAAAGATACTATTTACAATTTTAAATTAAAAGAAGATTTAAACCAGCTGGATGAAATTAACATTTCTTATACCATACCAATTGTTGTAAAAACAGATACCATTACTTATAATACAGATAAGTTTGTTACTGGTAATGAGCGTAAATTAAAAGATGTTCTTAAAAAATTACCTGGAATAGAAGTGGATAGAAATGGTAATGTTACGGCTAACGGTAAAAAGGTATCGTCTCTTTTGGTAGAAGACAAACCTTTTTTTGGAGGCAATACCAAATTGGGTGTAAATAACATTCCAGCAGATGCCATAGATAAAGTACAAATTTTAGAAAACTACAGTGATGTTGCAATGCTTAAAAACTTGCAAGATGATGATAAAGTGGCTTTAAATATAAAGTTAAAAGAAGATAAAAAGAAGTTTGTGTTTGGTGATTTAGAAACTGGCACTGGTATAAAAGAAAAGTATTTATTACACCCAAAATTATTTTATTACAGTCCTAAAACTAGTGTAAATTTTATTGGAGATGTAACTAATACAGGTGAAAAATCATTTACTATAAGAGATTATATAGAATTTGAAGGTGGAGCAATTAAAATGCTAAACAATGCAGGTGGCTTTATGAAATTATATCGCTCAGATTTTGCTAAATATTTATCCAACCAAGATTATAAAGCAGATAAAACAATTTTTGGCGCTTTTAATGTAAGACGTAGTATTAGCAAATCAACAGATTTAAGTCTATATGTTATAAGTGCCAAATCCAATACTCTAAGTGAAAACAAGAATAATAATCAATATCTTTTTGGGGATTTATTTATAGAAAACAGAATAGACACCAATGAAAAAGATAATTTTTATACTATCGGTAAATTAACATTAGATTATAACCCAAATAAAAAGACAGATTATATTTTCTCAAGTATATTGAATATATCAGACAGTGAAAATTTATCAAATATTAATACGAATTCTCAAAATGAAATCCTTAGTATTAAAAACAAATCCAATTTGGATGTTTTTAGTTTTAAACAACAAATTAGTTTAAATAATAAATTGTCCAAAAAGCACACTGTAACTTTTGATGCAAATTATAATTATCAAAAAGATAAACCAAACATGCAGTGGAATACAAATCAAGAAATTCTAGAAGGTTTAATACCAATAATTCAAGAAGATTATTTTCGTGTAAGACAAGTGAAACACATTAAATCACAAGAAATAAGTGCTTTGTTGAAAGATTATTGGGTTTTACATCGGTTTCATCATATTTACACAAGTTTTGGAGTTAATAAATCAAATACGTCATTGTTTAATAATGACTATCAAATATTGGCTAACAATACTATTAATAACTTTAATACAGCTGATTTTGGAAATGATTTTAAACATCATTTTTTAGATACTTATATAGGCTTAGAATATAAATTTAAGACAGGTAAAACCACTTTTAAACCTGCAATTTATTATCATAATTATCATTGGAGTGTACATCAACTTAATACAGCTAAAAAACGTTTTACTAAAAAAATGTTTTTACCTCAACTTAATGTTAAAGTTTCATTTAAAAATTCAGAAAAATTAAATTTTAAGTATCAATTAAATAATCAATTTGTAAGTACAAAATCACTTT
>JAZGEV010000053.1:0-4028 GCA_036478895.1 Flavobacteriaceae bacterium
AATGGTAAAGCAAAACACTAACATTATGACTCTTATGGTTATATTTACTATTTTGTGACATCGAGTCACAAAATAGTAATAATTAACGAGGCAAGCCTCGAGGTATTAAACCTAAAAGAGAATAAAAGGTTGGAGTAGAGCTAAAAAAGAGTTGTTAATAAATAATATTAATCCGTCATGGAAATTTTTAAATAATGAAATTTGAAAATATTGAGATTCTTTCTCGAGTATTTGATAATGATCATGACGAAGTTTCTAAAGTGAGATTCTTCACTCCGTAAACTTCGTTCTGAATGACATACGTTTGTCATTCAGAACGAAGTATAACCGAAGATTGTCTTCTTAAATCAATTCTAATTACTGCTTGATTACGGTCTTTACAAAGGTACTTTCATCTTTAAAAACAGACAGGTAATATACACCACTTTTAAAAGTTGAAATATCTATAGTATTCGTTTTTAATTGTTCCTTTTTTAGGACTCTCCCCATAATATCTGAAATAGAATAAGTAGCATTGGTCAAATCTCCCGTAAGATTAAGAGTTCTTTTGGTAGGATTAGGGTATACTGTGAAATTTGAAGCCAATTCATCATCAATTGCTAATGCAGAACAGCTAGACTCAACTTCAGTTTGACTACTACATTCAGAAGGATTGTTATTGATTGTAATCATTCCAGAAACTCCATTATTACTCAATATATTACATAAGCCACTACAATCGGTAAGGTTTGAGTTTTCAAAAATTCCCAATTCTCCAGCAGTTGTTAGATTTTGAAAGGTATCTAAATTACTTAAACTAGAATGACTAATATTTAAAATAGCAGATACCTGTTTTAATTCATCAAAACAGATTGAACTTAATGCAGTGTTTTGTGTTAAGCTTATCATACCACTGACAAGTGTGATATTGCAAAAATCTAAGGAATTTAGATTATCATTAAATGAAAAGAAGATATCATTAGCAACACTTGATAAATGATTGAAGTTTACACTTTTTAATTTAGAGTTGTTATTAAAATATATATCTCCAGCAGATAATACATTCTGAAAGGTGGTTATATCTTCTAAAGCAGATTTAGAAATATCTAATCTGCCATTAATTTTCAGCAAACTATCAAAGCATAATGTGTTTAATGATGTATTATCGTTTAATGTGATATCATCTACTGATGGTAATTGGCATAAACTTAAAGATACAAGAGATGGGTTTCTATAAAAACTAATACTTTGAATATCTGATTTTAGATTATTTAAACTAACAGCAGTAAGTGATGGATTGTCAGAAAAAGTCATTTCCATGCCTAATGTTGCTAGATGATCTAAATTTAACTGACTTAGTGTTGAATTTTTTTCAACATATATACTCATACCAATAGTTTGTAAACTACTAAAATCTAGACTAGTTAAGTTAGCATTATCTTGTATATGCAACTCAAGCTCAATGGTTTTTAAGTTTTGAAAAGTAGTTACAGTTGTTAGGTTTGATTGTGATATTTCAAAATTACCTCCAACAGTTATCAGCTCATCAAAACATAAAGTATTTAATACAGTATTTTTATGGATATAAAATTGACCTTGTGTAGACGGTAAAGTGCATAAACTTAAGGTTGTTAAAGATGCATTCTCTCTAATATACAAATCGATAATTTGCGAGGCTAATTTATTTAAAGAAATTTCTTTTAGTTTTGGGTTTTGATAAAAATGAACCTCACCAAAATCTATAGTAGCTAAGTTATCTAAATTTACTTGTTCTAGAACAACATTATTATTAAACCTTAAGTCTCCACCAATAAAAATTAGGTTTTTAAAGTCTATACTTATAGCACTTGTGTTTTGAATCGTAAGCGAACCAGTTTCAAGTTTAGTGATTTTTGATAAGCCAGATAAATTAGTAATGGTAAGTCCATCAATTTTTAAATTACCTTCAATTACCTCACAATTAGGATAATCTGCTACAAACTGGTCAACTTCAGCTTGAGTTGTTAGCGTAACATCTCCTGTTGGGCATTGCGGTGCATTACAAGCAGTAGCCACTTCACTTTGGCTGCTACATTCTGAAGGATTATTTTCTATGGTTATTGTGCCAGAAACACCATTGTTGTTTAAGAGGTTGCATAGACCGCTACAGTCAGTTAGGTTTGGATTGTTAGAAATAGTAAGGTTGCCAGTAACAGTAGTTAAGTTTTGAAATGTATTGAGGTTGGCTAAATTGGAATCTCTAATTTGAATTTCACGCATTTCTTTTAAACTATCAAAACAGAGTGAGTTTAAGATTGGATTATTACTCAGTAATGAGTATGTACTACTACCACCAACCATATTACATGCACTTATAGATACTAATTCTGGATTGTCATAAATTGAGAAAAAATGAAAATTCCCTCCATCATTCCTAAGCTTATCAACCTTTATACTATGAAGTTTGGGGTTCTTTCCTATTTGAAAATTTTGAGCAGAATGAAGGGCAGGAAAATTTAATTCCTCTAATGCAATGTTGTTAATCATTTCCAAGCCTTTAGTATGTCCTGCGCCAGATACATCATCAAGCTTGTCGAAATTAACAGAGGTTAGCTTATTATTATTAGAGATGCGCATTATACTATGATGACTACCACCAACAGATTCCAATTTATCAAAATGTATGGAGGTTAGCTCTGGGTTGTCAGTAATTATTAAAGCAAGAGATCTTTTGAGTTTATTAATAGCTATCGTTTTTAGCTTTAAATTATTTGTGATTTTTAAGTCAGGTTTATCAGTAGTTCCAACATGTTCTAGATTGTTAAAATCTATATTTAATAACTCTGGGCAGTCTGAAATTTTAAATACCTCTCCAACACCAGTAAGTTTAGAAAGACCAGAAAGATCAGTAATATCATTTCCACTTATGATTAGAACACCTTTAATACTTGTGCAATTAGGATAATCAGCCACAAATTGGTCAACCTCTGTTTGGGTTCTTAGTGTGACGTCTCCTTTTCCTGTTGGGCATTGCGGCGTATTACAAGCAGTAACCACTTCACTTTGGCTACTACACTCAGAAGGGTTGTTTTCTATGATAATCGTACCTGTAACTCCATTATTGTTTAAGATATTACATAAACCACTACAGTCAGTTAGGCTTGGATTGTTGGTGATAATTAGCTCTCCGTCTATTTCTTTAAGCTTTCGAAAAGTATTTAAATTAGTTATGAGAGCATTATTTGTAATTGAGAATTTTACTGAGTTAGAATATGCATATTTAAGACTCTCAAAATTAATATCTATTAGTTTAGGGTTGTTATTTAGAGTAAAGTGTCTTGTCTCTGTAAAAAGAGGAGCAACTAATTGTTTTAATTCTGAGTTGTTGCTAATTTCAAAACGATTAGAAGTTCTTATTAAGGAATTTAAACTTATTGATGATAGCATTGTACCATCAATATGTAATGTGCCAACTGAAGACAGACTGCTTAAGTTTAATTCTGTTAAACGGGTATTTCCAATAATATCAAAACTAAATCCAAAGGGAGGATCACCAACACCACGAAGATTTCTTAAATCAACAGTTTCTAATTTGATGTTGTTTTCAATTTGTAAGGAATTTGTATATTCAAAGCTTTCTAGTTTTATTGAAATAAGGCTTGCATTATTAGAAATGATTATTCCTCCTTCATCTGTAGTGCCATCTTTTCTAAAATTTTTAAGATCTATATGGATAAGCCTAGGATTATTCTTAATAAACAACTTTTTTTTTGTCTCAGTAATCTGCGATAGTCCAGAGATATCTGTAATGTCACCTCCAGAAATATATAAAGTTTTAGTAAGAACCGTGCAGTCAGGATAATCTTCCGCAAACTGATTAACTTCTGCTTGGGAGGAAAGTCTAATTTCCCTTGTTCCTGTTGGGCACTGTGCTACTAAAGAATTATTGAGTTATACGCTTAGCGTCTGTTTTATTTGATTTTGATATATTGGCTTACTTTCTACCATTCTATTAATGGTTTTATGAAAGATACTGGTTTTAAATTGAGAACGGTTAATTCTAAAACAAA
>JAZGEV010000054.1:0-51397 GCA_036478895.1 Flavobacteriaceae bacterium
CGTTACAAGCCGAGAAAGATACTTTTATAACTGGTTTTGAACCAACAACTGTAAGTGTAGATGAAACAGTGAATATTATAATAGAATTAGATGATTCAAATGCTTTAAATCGTCCACCAACAGTCGCTATATTAGATTCACCCGCAGATAATAGCACGAATTTGGGCATAGAAGTCACCTTGTCTTGGATTGCTGCTGTAGACCCAGATGCTGATGCTATTCTCTATGATATTGAAGTGAGAAATGACTTGAATAATGACGTATTAACTTATGCAGATATTACAGAAACAACTTATCAACTCGATGGCTTAGCATATGGTGTAAAATATTTTTGGCAAGTCATTGCTTCCGATGGAATTAATTCAGATGTAATATCGGCAACTTTCACCTTTGAAACAAGTGATTTTCCAAACAATAGATATTTGTATGTTAGAGAAGAAAGTGGAAATAATGTCATTTATTCTAGTAATGAACTTGGAGAAGACATTGCTATAACTAGTGTCAATGATAATTCTTGGCGACCACGTAAAAACAACATTATTCAAAAAATAGCGTTTTTAAAAACACACAATTCCGAAACTCATTTATTTACCATGAATGTTGATGGATCAAATCAACAACAAGTAACTTCTACCGTACAACCAGCAGGTTTTAAACAAAGCGAAATAGATTTCTCATGGGCAACAAATGGCAGTAGATTATTATATGCAAATTTTAATAAATTATACGTTATAAATCAAGACGGAAGTGGTAATCAATTAGTTTATCAAACTACCGATGGCAGTTTTATAAGCGAATGCGATTGGAGTAATGACGGTAGTATTGTTGCTTTAAAAACGAATAACAGCTCGGGTTATAATATAAAAATATTCACTATTGATATGGCTGGAACGGAATTAGTAACTGTTTTGTCTGGAATTAATGGAGCTGTTGGTGGAATAAATTTATCAGTAAACAATGAGAAATTATTATACACACGTGATATTTCTGCTTTTGAAAATGATTCTTATAGACAGTTAAATACGCACGCTTTTATATATGTTTTTAACACATTAATCCATCACGATTATTCATTATATAAAACTAATGGCACAAATGATTTAGATGTGCGTTTTTCACCAAATGAAGCACAAATTTTAGTAGTAAATACATCCAATGATGGCATTTCAATTAAAAATATTGAAACAATTAATATTGATGATTATGAAGTAAGAAATGAGTTGTTTACAAATGCAATGATGCCAGATTGGGAATAATTAATAACATACCGATAGTTGTTAGTTGGCTACCTAATGAAATTTTATACCCTTAAAAGTAATTAGGTAGCTTTTTTTGAACTACTGCTCTATCTATAATAAATTCACTTATAGAAATAATAGATAAGCGATAAAATCTAACATCTAAGGCAAACTCATATTCTAATAATAGAATGCTTTCTTTTAAGAAAATCGTTTATTATAGAAGAACCAATTAAAATTAAATGTCATTCCTACGAATGCAGGAATCTAATAAATAATGTATGGATTCCTGCTTTCTCAGGAATGACAGTGAAAAATATAAATATGAGTTTACTCCAATCTAATAACAAGAAAATACTCAAATAATACACTTACTTTTAAAAAAAAATGACCAAATACAAACTTATTTAATCTCAGTAAGACGTAATGTATTCACCATTCCTTTTTCAAAAACAGGCATAGAAGATAAGGTAATAACCATATCATTATTTTTTACATAACCAGATTGCTTTGCAATATTTTCCAAATCTTTAATAGTTTGATCTGTTGATTCCATTTTATCATAGAAAAAAGCTTTAACACCCCAAAGTAAATTAAGACGTGATAATATTCTTTTGTTTGATGTATAAGCTAAAATAGCTGCATTTGGTCGCCAAGCAGAAATTTGAAAAGCTGTATAACCACTATTCGTTAAGGTTTGTATTGCGGTTGCTTCAACATCGTTTGCCATTAAAGCAGCATGATAACAAATAGACTTTGTCATATATCTATCGGTTCTAATATAAGGTGCTTTTTGTGGAACGTTAATCCTAGGAGAATCCTCAACTTTTTCAATAATTTTACGCATTTGATTAATAACACGTATTGGGTATTTTCCAACAGATGTTTCACCAGACAACATAACCGCATCTGCACCATCCATAATTGAATTGGCAACATCATTAACCTCAGCCCTTGTTGGTACAGTGTTAGTAATCATTGTTTCCATCATTTGCGTAGCAATTATTACTGGAATACGAGCAGATTTTGCTTTTTCTACTAACATCTTTTGTAATAATGGTACTTCTTCCATAGGCATTTCCACACCTAAATCTCCACGCGCAACCATTAAGCCATCACAATTAGCAATAATTTCATTGATATTTTGAATTGCCTCTGGTTTTTCAATTTTAGCTATAATTGGTATTTTACAATCAGAATGCTTATTAATTAAAGTTTCCAACTCTTTTAAATCATTACCAGAACGTACAAAAGATAACGCAATCCAATCCACTTCTTGAGAGATAGCAAAAATGGCATCGTTAATGTCTTTTTCAGTTAAAGCAGGCTGAGATATAGCTGTGTTTGGTAAATTTACACCTTTTTTGGAATGTAAAATCCCGTCAACTAAAATTTCAGTTTCTACTTCATTCTTTCCATTGGTAGCAATTACTTTAAAATTTAATTTACCATCATCAACCAGAATATTTTCGCCAACTTTTACATCTTTTGGAAAATCTTGATAGGTCATAAACGCTTTCTTAGCAGAACCTACACATTGATCTGTAGTAAATGTAAAGGTATCACCAGCTTTCAATTCAAAACCTTCGCCCATATCACCAACACGTAATTTTGGCCCTTGTAAATCGGCAAGTATGGCAACATTATGTCCCAATTTAGCATTCATTTTTCGTATTTCGGCAATGGTTTTAATAACATTGTCATAATTAGCGTGCGAGAAATTAATTCTAAAAACATTGACACCAGCTATACTTAATTTTGCTAACATTTCTGGACTATCACAAGCTGGGCCTAAAGTGGCTACTATTTTTGTTTTTTTCATTGTTTAAAATATTAAAAAATCTTTCGATTTTAATTCGTTGGGATTAATTTCATATGAGGTAATGACTCTATGAATGGAATTTATTTTTTTTATAAAATTTATTTTTTCTGACTTACTAAATGATTGTTCAATTTTTAAAAAGTAATCTGTTTTTTTTTCTTCTGGAATTAAAATATATGTATTCGATATTTCTTCAAACAAACTAAATATATTAGGATTTACTTTTTTTTCAATCACTTGTTTATTTAAAATCAAAGACCAATAACAATTTGATGTTAAATGATCGTATCCAAAAACTGTAAAATCACCCTCTTTTTTTTTAAAGTTGAGACTAAAATTCTCTTTTTTAAAACCTAAATCAAATTCTTTATTCAAAAAATAAGCTAAACGATAATCTTCTAAAACACTTTTAATAGCGATTAAAAAATAATCATGTTCTATTTCAATTTTAAGAGAATGCTTTTTTTTCAAGGGTTTATTATTTGTGCAAATTTAACTATTGTAAGGCAGTCTAGCTAAAATATCTACGAAAACGTTTTCGATACATCGAAAAAAACAACCCAAAACAACTATTTTTGGTGTCTTTTTTTATAGTATATTTACAAACTAATAAATATTTAAAAATAGAGAGATGAATTACGGAAAAGAATTTAAAAAATTTGCAACAAAACATCACGGAATTAGCAGTATGCATTTCGATAAGATAACGAGTAGTGTAACACCTTATATTATAGAAGAACGTCAAATGAATATGACACAAATGGATGTGTTTTCTCGTTTAATGATGGATCGAATTATATTTTTAGGAACAGCAGTAGATGATTATGTTGCTAATATAATACAAGCACAATTGTTATTTTTGGAAAGTGTAGATGCCAATAAAGACATCTCTATTTACATTAATTCTCCTGGTGGAGGCGTTTATGCAGGTTTAGGAATTTACGATACCATGCAATTTATCAAACCCGAAATTAACACAATTTGTACTGGTATGGCTGCATCTATGGCTGCGGTATTGATGTGTGCAGGTCAAAAAGGAAAACGTTCTGCATTACCACATTCTAGAATTATGATTCACCAACCATTAGGTGGCGCGCAAGGACAAGCTAGCGATATTGAAATTACAGCTCGTGAAATATTAAAATTAAAAGACGAATTGTATCAAATTATATCAAACCATTCTGGACAAGATTTTGATAAAGTAGCAAACGACAGTGATCGTGACTATTGGATGAAAGCCGATGAAGCTAAAAAATACGGTATGATTGATGAAATATTAGTACGTAAATAGTTTAATCTCAAACTAAATACTGACTATTGAAACTGAACACTAAAAAAAATGTCAAAGAAAGAAGAAACCTTAGAATGCTCGTTTTGTGCACGAAAAAAAACCGAAACCAATTTATTAATTGCTGGTTTAGATGCGCATATTTGCGATCGTTGTATTGAACAAGCACACGGAATTGTACTTGAAGAAGTAATAAATGGCGAAACAGAAACCAAAGGTTTATCTGCTGAGTTAATTTTACGAATCCCAAAAGAAATAAAATCGTTCTTAGATGAATATGTTATCGGTCAAGAACAAACCAAAAGAGTGATGTCTGTTGCTGTTTATAATCACTACAAACGTTTATTACAACCGCCAGCCAAAAAGGATGAAGAAGAAATAGAAATAGAAAAATCCAACATTATTATGGTTGGAGAAACAGGTACAGGTAAAACATTGGTTGTAAAAACCATTGCACGTATGTTAAATGTACCTTTTGCTATAGTTGACGCAACAGTATTGACCGAAGCTGGTTATGTAGGAGAAGATGTAGAAACAATTTTAACACGTTTATTACAAGCAGCCGATTACGATGTGAAAAAAGCAGAAAAAGGCATTGTTTTTATTGATGAAATTGATAAAATCGCCCGTAAATCTGCCAATCCATCCATAACACGAGACGTTTCTGGTGAAGGTGTTCAACAAGCATTATTAAAATTATTGGAAGGAACAATTGTAAATGTTCCACCAAAAGGTGGTAGAAAACATCCCGATCAAAAATTTACCCAAGTAAACACACAAAATATTTTATTTATTGCTGGTGGTGCTTTTGATGGCATTGAACGCATTATTGGACAACGTTTAAATATGAAAGCGGTAGGTTATTCTGCTTCCCTATCGGATGATAAAGTAGATACAGAAAATTTACTGCAATATGTAATTCCAAAAGACATTCGTGATTTTGGGTTAATACCCGAAATTGTTGGTCGTTTACCAGTACTTACATATATGTATCCATTAGATGCAAAAACCTTACGTTCTATTTTAACCGAACCAAAAAATTCATTGATAAAACAATACACTCGCCTATTTGAAATGGATGATGTAGCATTGAAATTTGATGAAAAAGCATTGCAATTTATGGTGAAAAAAGCCATAGAATATAAATTGGGAGCACGTGGATTAAGATCATTATGTGAAGCTATTTTAACCGATGCTATGTTCGAATTGCCAGGAACAGATGTAAAAGAATTACACGTTACAAAAAAATATGCCGAAGATAAA
Source organism: Flavobacteriaceae bacterium (assembly GCA_036478895.1). Taxonomy (GTDB): domain Bacteria; phylum Bacteroidota; class Bacteroidia; order Flavobacteriales; family Flavobacteriaceae; genus S010-17. Next base: position 5,612 of record JAZGEV010000054.1, read on the forward strand.
TTGACCAAAAAAGCGATTAAAAAATTAAAGGCAGTATCTTAGAGAAAGAGACAAGAAATAAGAAGAAAGAATCAAGACTTTAGATAGAAGACTAAAGTTATAAATTTTTCATTGCAAAAGTGAGATACTAACAACGTGGCAAACTCACAGAAACAATAAAGGAAAGATACAAGATACTTGACATTAGACTTTAGACTTTAGAGACCTACAAGGTTTTAAAAACCTTGTAGGTCTCTTTTGTAAAAAGATATTGATTTTTGAAATTGAAAAAAAACTCTGTGTATCTTTGTGATTCTCTGTAAAATAACAATAAAACTAAATGATAAACCGTACCACCATAGATCAAGTATTCGAAACCGCTCGTGTAGAAGAAGTGATTGGTGAGTTTGTACATTTAAAAAAAGCAGGAAGTAATTTTAAAGGATTAAGCCCTTTTGTAGATGAAAAATCGCCATCGTTTATGGTGTCGCCAGTTAAGCAAATTTGGAAAGATTTTAGTACAGGAAAAGGCGGTAATGTCATTTCATTTTTAATGGAACACGAGCATTATTCCTATCCAGAGGCCATTAGGTATTTAGCCAAAAAATACAATATTGAAATTGAAGAAACGGAGCAGTCTGACGAGCAAAAACAAGCACAATCTGCACGTGAAAGTATGTATTTGGTATCGGAATATGCGAGTGCGTATTTTCATAACATTTTATTGGAAGACCCCAAAGGAAAAGCCATTGGTTACTCCTACTTTAAAGAAAGAGGATTTACGGATGAAACCATTAAAAAATTCGAATTAGGTTATGCCTTAGACGAATGGTCTGCCTTTACCGATGAAGCTTTAAAGAATAAATACAATATAGAGTTTCTAGAAAAAACAGGACTAACCATAGTTAAAGAAACAAAGCAATTTGATCGTTTTAAAGGACGCGTTTTGTTTCCAATCCATTCTATGAGTGGACGCGTTTTAGGCTTTGGAGGTCGTATTTTAAAAACAAATAAAAAAGCAGCAAAATATCTCAATTCACCAGAAAGTGAAATTTATCATAAGAGTAAAATTTTATATGGTATTTATCACGCAAAACAAGCCATAGCCAAAGAAGATAATTGTTATTTGGTAGAAGGTTATACCGATGTAATTTCGTTTGACCAAAGTGGTGTTCATAATACAGTTGCCTCGTCTGGAACAGCCTTAACATCCGATCAAATACGTTTGGTGAGCCGTTTAACCAATAACATTACCGTACTTTTTGATGGCGATGCAGCCGGAATTAGAGCGTCCATTCGTGGAATAGATTTAATTCTAGAACAAGGCATGAACGTAAAAGTAGTTGCTTTTCCAGATGGTGAAGATCCAGATAGTTTTGCAAAATCAGTTTCAACCGAAGAATTAAAAATTTTCTTAGAAGATAATGCACAAGATTTTATTCAGTTTAAAGTGTCGTTATTATTAAAAGATGCAGCAAACGACCCTGTAAAAAAAGCAGGATTAATTCGTGAGATTGTACAAAGTATTGCTAAAATTCCGTCTGCCATACAACGTGAAGTTTACGTGCAAGAATGTGCAAATATTATGCAAATTTCCGAAAAAGTTTTGTTTAGTGAGTTGGCACAAATTAGGAATAAAAACGAGCGTGATGATGCTAAAAGACCACAACAAAGCAAACCTTTAGAACTAGTAAAAACAGAAAAACCTAAAGCCATAAAGGTTAATCAATTAAATATTTTAGAAAGACATTTAATCGAAATTTTATTACTCTATGGCAATAAAGAAACCGAGTTTGTTGACTTTGTAGAAGAAGAAACCGAAGAAGGCGAATTTAAAATTATAAAAAAAGTATTCTCAAATACAGTTTCAAAAGAGATATTTTTACACTTACAAGATGATGAAATAGAATTTTCCAATGACACCTTTAAAACCATTTATGCTGAGATTATTCCGCAATTAAATCAAGGTGAACGTGTATCTATTGAACATTTAATCAATCACGAAAATCCAAATATAAGTATGACGGTAAGTGATTTATTAATGAATGATGAACGTTATGTTTTAAGTAACTGGGAAAGTAAACATATTGTGGTAAAAAGCAAAGAAAGAACACTTTCCAAATTAGTTATGGATGCAGTTTATAATATGCGAAGAGTTTTAATAGAACAAAAAATAAATGCTATTAAAACCAATTTAATAGATGCTCAAAATAGACATTCTGAATTAGAATTGGTCAAAAATTATACGGCGTTAAAGCAATTACTTTATGAGAAATTATATCGTGTAGTTTAAAAATTTATAGAATAAGGGTTTCACTTAAAGTGAAGCCCTTACTTTTTTAGATGAAACTTACTTGACTCCAGGTCGCAGAGTAAGTATTAAATTAGAAATCTGTGAATCTCTGTGTTCCTTTGTGCATCTCTGTGAAATAATACTATCTTTGTAAAATGCAAAAAAAAAGAGTATTTCTACTAGACGCTTTCGCCTTAATATTTAGGGGTTATTATGCCTTAATAAAAAACCCACGTATCAATTCAAAAGGCATGGATACTTCGGCAATATTGGGTTTTATGAACTCAATGTTGGATGTAATTCGTAGAGAAAAACCCGATTTGCTAGCCGTTGTATTTGATAAAGGCGGATCGGTTGCTCGTAGAGAAGCATTTCCAGCGTATAAAGCAAACCGTCAAGAAACGCCCGAAGCTATTAAAATTGCCGTGCCATATATTCATAAAATATTAGAAGCCATGCAAATTCCAGTTGTTGAAGTTGCGGGCTTTGAAGCCGATGATTTAATAGGAACTTTAGCCAAACAAGCCGAAAAAGAAGATTTTGAAGTTTTTATGGTGACGCCAGATAAAGATTTTGCACAATTAGTATCCGAAAACATAAAAATGTACCGACCAGCCAGAATGGGAAATGGTATTGAAATTTGGGATGTAGAAAAAGTAAAAGCAAAGTTTGAAATTGAAGATCCAATACAAGTTATTGATTATTTAGGAATGATGGGCGATGCCGTTGATAACATTCCAGGTTTGCCAGGCGTTGGAGATAAAACAGCCAAAAAGTTCCTAAAACAGTATGGTTCTATGGAAAATCTGTTAGCAAACACAGCAGATTTAAAAGGGAAAATGAAAGAAAAAGTAGAAGCTAATAAAGAACTAGGCTTACTTTCAAAACAACTAGCAACTATTATGTTAGATTGTCCTGTTAAATTTAATGCCGATGATTATAAATTAACACAACCCAAATTTAATGAAGTAAGCACACTTTTTCAGGAACTAGAATTCCGTAGAATGTGGAATACGTTGAACAACTTATTTGTGAATCCAGCAAGTGCGGAAGGTCAGATTAGGGAGAACAAAAGTCAAGAGGTAAGAGGTAAAAAACAAGACCAAAACCCAAGCGGACAATTGGATCTTTTTGCATCGCCATTATCGGATAACATACCAGAAATCACAGGTTTTAAAACAGCCGAAACTACCAAACATTTTTACCAAAGTTTAGAAACGCCGTTAGCGAGAAAATTATTTATCAGTAAATTGATGCAACAAAAATCGGTTTGTTTTGATACGGAAACAACGAGCTTAAATACGCTAGAAGCAGAATTGGTTGGTATCGCATTTTCATATGAAGCTCATAAAGGCTATTACATCCCATTTCCAGAAAATAAAGAAGAAGCACAACTTCTTATCGAAGAATTACGTCCGTTTTTTGAAGATAATAACATCGAAAAAATTGGTCAGAATTTAAAATACGATATAAAAGTATTAGATAAATATCGTGTTAAAGTAAACGGGACTTTATTTGATACCATGTTAGCTCATTATTTGTTACAACCAGATATGCGTCACGGTATGGATGTCTTAGCAGAAACGTATTTAAAATATCATCCTATTTCCATCGAAAAATTAATAGGCAAAAAAGGAAAAAATCAAAAGTCCATGAGAACGGTTGATATTAAAGAAATAACCGAATATGCTGTTGAAGATGCTGATATTACATTCCAATTAAAACAACTATTCAACAAGAAGTTAAAAGAGAAAAACTTAACGAAATTGTTTCAAAATATTGAAATGCCACTTATAACTGTTTTAGCAAAAATGGAATTGGAAGGCATTAATTTAGATGTTGATTTCCTTAACGGATTATCAAAAAAACTAACCGATGATATTCAAGACTTAGAAAGTAAAATATATAGAGTAGCCAATGTAGAATTTAATTTAGCATCGCCAAAACAATTGGGTCAAGTATTGTTTGAGCATATGAAATTGGTAGAAAAACCAAAGAAAACAAAAACAGGGCAATATGCAACAGGCGAAGAAGTGCTTAGTAAATTAGCGAAAGATCACGAAATTATTTGTAACATTTTAGAATGGCGTGGTTTGGTAAAACTTAAAAATACCTATGTAGACGCTTTACCCAAAGAAGTAAACGAAACTACAAAAAGAATTCACACAACCTATATGCAAACGGTTGCATCAACAGGTCGTTTAAGTTCAACAGCGCCAAATTTACAGAACATACCAATCCGTACAGAACGTGGAAGACAAGTGCGAAAAGCATTTGTTCCCAAAAATAAAAATTACACTTTGGTAGCAGCCGATTATTCGCAAATTGAATTGCGTTTAATTGCCGAAATGAGTGGTGAAAAAACCATGAAACAAAGTTTTATAAATGGCGAAGATATTCATAAAGCAACCGCATCTAAAGTATTTGGAGTTGCCTTGGAAGATGTAACACGTGATCAAAGAAGCCAGGCAAAAACAGTAAATTTTGGAATTATTTATGGTGTTTCTGCATTTGGTTTGAGTCAGCAAACCAATATGAGTCGTAGTGAAGCCAAAGAGCTTATTGATGCTTATTATGAAACGTATCCAATCTTAAAAGAATACATTTCTAATCAGGTAGAATTAGCCAAAGAGCAAGGTTATGTAGAAACCTTATTGGGTAGAAGACGCTATTTAAAAAACATCAATTCGGGCAACTCTTTTGTACGAGCTGGAGACGAACGAAATGCAGTAAATGCCCCAATTCAAGGAACAGCAGCAGATATTATTAAAATAGCTATGATTAACATTCAGCAACTATTAGAAGTAGGGAAGTATCAAAGTAAAATGTTATTACAAGTACACGATGAATTGGTTTTTGACATGCACAATGATGAAAAAGAGATTTTAAAACCAATCATTAAAAAAGCGATGGAAGAAGCTTTTAAGTTGAGTATTCCTTTAGATGTAGAATTGGACGAAGGACAAAATTGGCTAGACGCACATTAGTGAGACTCTAATTTTTATAAAAAATTAGGTAGCCGAACTAATCCCGCTTCCGAACGATAGTGAAGGAATCAGCGGGATCTTTAGTAGGATTAAGATGATGTTGCCTTCCAAACAACAGTGAAGGAATCAGCGGGATCTTGAATAAGCAGAATAAGATGTTGCCTTCCATGCTAAAGCGTGGTTAGAGCGAACTAATCTTTTAATTTAGTAAGTTAAATTCCATTGATAATTCAAGATAAGTTAATTTAAAACCATCGAATTTATAATTATTAATAACGAATTTAAAATAAATTGATATCGTATACAATTTTATACTATTTTTGAGAAGCTTATGATAGAAAATGGAAAAAAAACAAATTTCAGTAACGATGTCCTTAAAACATTGTTGTATTTTGATGCTTTTGACTATCCTTTAACTTTAGATGAAATTGTACTCTTTAGTAGGTTTTCAACCGATGAAGTTAGCCTTGTTTTAAACGAATTAGTTGTTGAGAAAACAATTTATTTTATCAATAATTTTTATGCAATATCTAAAAAAACGTGTCGTGTAGAACGACGAGAAAAAGGAAATTTAGAGGCTAAAAAAATATTTGGAAAAGCGCAACATGTTTCTAATTTTATCAGTCAGTTTCCGTTTGTAGAAGGCGTTTTTATATCGGGTTCTTTGTCTAAAGGATTTTTTGGTGAAGATGATGATATAGATTATTTCATCATTACTAAACCAAATAGATTATGGATTTCTAGGACTTTATTAATTGCTTATAAAAAAATATTCTTACTCAATTCAAAAAAATATTTTTGTGTTAATTATTTTATGAGTACCAATGCATTGGAAGTATCAGAGAAAAATCGTTTCACGGCAACAGAGTTTGTAACATTAATACCTATGAATGGCAATGGTATTTATCAAAACTTACAAGAAAACAATAAATGGGTATTGGATTACTTTCCTAATTACGATAAAACAAAAACGTCAAAATCTATAGAAAGGAAGATTTTTAAACGTTTTTTTGAATTTTTATTAAATGGAAAAGCAGGAAATGGATTAGAAGAATATTTTATGAGAATCACTAAAAATCATCAACAAAAGAAGTTTAAGAAGTTAAGTAAATCTAATTTTGACATTGCTTTTAAAGGCGATAAGAATACGTCAAAACACCATCCAGATAATCATCAAATGCGAGTAATTAATTTGTTGAATGAAAAAATTGTAGCGTTTAATAGGAAACACGAGTTAGATATTCCTTTGGAATAATCTAATTTAATATACTGTTAACCTAATGAAATTATAAAATAAACTAAAGATTCTGAAACAAATTCAGAATGACTATTATGACTAAGGTTTTATTTACAACTTCCTACTTCTATAAAATGGATGCCAAGCAATGGCAAAATCAAACGCCATTTTTACCATTAGGTACTATTTATGCAGCTAGTTTGTTACGTGAGAATAATTTTGATGTTTCCCTTTTTGATGTTGGTTTAAAAGACAATCCATCGGAAATTATTCCTGTTTTAAAAGAAAAAAAACCGCAGTTTTTAGTCATTTATGATGACGGTTTTAATTACCTAAGCAAAATGTGCTTAACCAATATGCGTGACGCTTGTTTTGAAATGATTGCATATGGAAAAGAACATAATTGTACGGTGATTATTTCGAGCTCAGATGCTACAGATCAATCAAAATTATACTTAGAAAAAGGAGCTGATTTTGTGATTTATGGCGAAGGAGAGAATACGTTGTTAGAGTTGGTTTCTTTTTTAGATGGAGGAAAGAAACAAGAACCAAGAGCCAAGACAGATGCTGTTTTGGGTAGATACAAGAGCCAAGAACCAAGAACCAAGACTAAAGTTTTAACTAAAAATATCATTTCGAGTGATTCTAAAACTTTAAGAGAGCAATCTATCGATAAACCCAAAATTCAACATTCAACATTCAAATTTCAACATTTATCTGAAATAAACGGAATTATATACAAAGACAGCTTCACTAAAAAAAATATAAAAACAAAACCAAGAAAAAACATAAAATCCCTAGACGAATTATCATTTCCAGCTTGGGATTTGGTAGATATTGATGGGTACAAAGCAATTTGGAAAAACAGCAAACAAGAATTTGCCTTAAATTTAGCCACAACACGTGGTTGTCCTTTTCATTGTAACTGGTGCGCAAAACCCATTTATGGACAACGATACAATTCACATTCGCCCGAAAGAGTTGTTGAAATGGTTAAATATTTATCAGATAATTATCAAGTAAATCGGTTTTGGATGTGCGATGATATTTTTGGTTTAAAACCAAATTGGGTACAAGAATTCCGTGATTTATTACAACGAGAAAACTTAAAAATCAGTTATTACATACAATCTAGAGCCGATTTGTTATTGAAAGAAGACAATATTGACGCTTTAGTAGCAAGCGGTATGGAAGAAGTTTGGATTGGTGCAGAAAGCGGTTCGCAAAAAATATTAGACGCTATGGATAAGGGAACAACCATTGCGCAAATAGAAGAAGCAACGCAATTATTACAACGCAAAAAAGTAAAAGTTGCCTTTTTTATTCAGTATGGCTATTTGGGAGAAACAAAAGCCGATATCACTAAAACAATTGCTTTAATAAAACGATTAAAACCAGATAATATTGGGGTTTCGGTATCGTATCCATTACCAGAAACGCTGTTTTATGAAACCGTAAAGGATCAGTTAAAAAACAAAACTAATTGGAAAGATAGTGATGATTTAGCCTTATTGTTTAAAGGAACATTCAATCAGGATTATTATAGAAAATTACAACGTTACACACATAAAGAGTTTAGGAAAACACAAGGATTATCTTATCTTAAAAAAGGACAACTAGCAGGAAATTTAAGAGCTATTGCATTATTGGGTTATTACATTCCTAGTGCTTTTTTAGATGGAATAACTTTGGGTAAGATGGAGAATTTAACTTGATTATTAGACAAAGACTCACCAAGAAATGCAAAGATTCACAAAGAAAAATAAAACTTAGCATAACTTTGTATTTCTTTGTGCATCTTTGTGAAACAACAAATGAAAAAAGACTTCGATCATATAGCAAATAAGTATGATACTGATTTTACCTATTCTGAGATTGGTAAAAGACAGCGAAAATCGGTATATAAATATTTAAATAAATTACCCAATAATTTAAGTGTTTTGGAACTTAATTGTGGTACTGGTGAAGATGCTATTTGGTTTGCTAATAAAGGAAATACAGTTTTAGCAACCGATATTTCATTGGAGATGATAAAAGTTGGAGAAGCAAAAGTAAAAGGAATTGATAATATAAAATTTCAGCAATTAGATATTAATATTTTAAATAAAACCGAGATTCTTCCCGTTGTTCAGAATGACAAAACAAATACTAATATCATTCTTACAGAACGAGGAACGAGTGACAAAGAATCTCAAAAATTCGACTTAATTTTCTCAAATTTTGGTGGTTTAAATTGTTTAAATGCAACTGAATTAAAGATATTCTTCGCAAATGCTAAAGAATTACTTAACCTTAATGGAAAATTAATTTTATGCTACAAATGAAAGAAGATATAAAAAAGGGGTTTTCAAAAATTTCGCACGAGTATGAGCGACTAGAAAAAACATCAAGTTTATTAACTTGGATGCGAATGCGTGTACGAAACCATTTTGAAAAAGTAGCAACTCCAAAAAGGCGTGTTTTAGAGATCAATTGTGGCTCTGGTATTGATGCGGTTTATTTTGCAAAAAACGGATATCAAGTACACGCAACTGATATTGCAACTGGAATGATTGGTTATGTAGAACAGAAAATTAAATCTGAAAAATTAGAGAGCAAACTCTCTTGTGAACTATTATCCTTTAATGAATTAAATAATTTGAAGCCTAAAAATTTCAATCATATTTTTTCTAATTTTGGTGGATTGAATTGTAGTTCATTGGAGGAATTGAAAACTGTATTTAATTTATTTGATAATTTATTAGCGTCAAACGGAACAATAACGCTAGTGATTATGCCTAAAATCTGTATGTGGGAATTTTTACGAATTTTTAAGGGGCAGAAATCAGCTTTTAGAAGATTAAAAAAAGGTGGAGTTATAGCAAATATTGAAGGTGAAAAAGTGTTTACTTATTATCATTCTATAAAGGAAATTAAAGTATTATTAGCTGCTAACTTCACTAATTTTAAGGTGGAGAATATTTGTTTTTTAGCACCATCAGGAAATAGAGTTAACTTTCCAGAAAAACACCCTAAAACATTTAAATTTTTAAGTGTCTTTGATACTATTTCCAATAAAATTCCATTTTTACGTGGCTTTGGTGATTATTATATTATTTCTGCACAAAAAAAATAACTTTATTTCTCTTTATACTTAATTATATAGAAGTAATAACCAACTACTAAAACATATTCTGAAATCACAAAATTTTGTGCCATTTGAATTATATTTTGATGAAAAGTAAATATTAATATAGCCAAAACAATTAATTGTAATGCAGCAAAAAACAACAAAACATTCCATTTTTTTAAGTCCAATAAGTAACTAATAAGTGGAATTACAATAAAAAAAGAAGGAATGGATAATGCTAATCTTTGTAATGTCTTTGTTGCAATATTATTATATGTGAAATCATTTAGGTAATAAATTAAAAACGGACTAAGAGTCCAAATAACAAATATCGCTAAGCCAGATAATATAATAATTGTACGTGAAAAAAAGTTCAATTGAATATTTTCTTTGTTATAAATAGGGAAAAAACTTATAAACATAGATCCAGAAACGCCTCTTATTACATTCATTATTTTATCTGCTAATGTGTAATATGTTGCGTATTGAGTTCCCAATAAATAGCTAATTGCTGGTATAATTGAAGCAGGTTTTAATAAAGAAAAAAAGCTCACCAAAAATAAAAGATACGTTTGTTTTAAAACATCAATAATTTTTTTTAATGAAATTAATCTAATATTTAACAGGCTCATTTTCGATAAGAAAAATAACAAAACTATAAATTCTGATAAGCCAAAAAACAGATTTATCAAGTAAATTTTATCTGTAAAATAAATAAGTATTAAAAAAATTAGCTTAGTAAAAAAACCTATTTTAAAAACGATACTGTTCTCTTCTAATGCATTACAAAACAAAATTGGATTAATTATCTTTGGTAATAAAATAAATAAACTTAATAGCCACAAATATAAATATTGATTAAAGAATATAATGACAATAAATATTGAAACTAAGCTCAATAGAACTGAAAAAAACAATCTAATAGTAACTACGGTATTCCATAAATTAAACCGGAAATCTTCGTTGTTGGTTATGCGCTTAGATTGTGTAGGAATAAAATAAGTGAAGCTGTAATTAGCAATTGCTGCTAACGCTAAAACCAATACTTGTACGGTAAAAACAATTCCAATATTTGTAGAACCGTACTTAGCTATTAAAATAGGTAAGGTTAAAAATGAAAATAAATATGCTACATTATTCCATAAAAAAAGCCATATAAAATTTTCACCAAACCTTGTTATGTTCTTATTTTTAAGCATTAAATTTAATTTGTTTTAAGCGCTTTATATCTTTATTTTTAAAAAGTTGAAGTATTAAAAAAGGAAGTTTCCAACCTATTTTTTTTGTTGAATTTATTAAATTTATTACAATTATTTTTTTTACAGAAAGTGTGTAATTTTTAGAATTATTGCATAATAGTGTTATTTCATTTTGAAAGATTTCAAGAACTTCATCTTTATTCTCAATCTGTTTCCAATCTAATTTCAAAATTAAAAACAAACTCAGATATGTGTTAATTTGACTTATAAAGAGTTTTTTTGATAAATTACTTTTAGTTTTTACTATTTCATGTTGTTTTGTATAGGAAAACGCAATATCTTTTATCATTTTAGTAGATATTGTTTGACGAGTTAAAGAGTCAGTTCTACAATGAATTTTAATTAAAGAATCATCTATAATAGAAACTTGTTTACTTAGTGCTAAATATTGCAGTATAAATACATCATCTTCTTTCCAAAATCTTTTTGGGAATGAACATTTTATAGCAATAGAAGTTCTAAATAATTTACCCCAAACTGTTGGTGTTAATGTATTATTAATAAATAAATCTACTGCTTTATTAGAAGAAATTATGTTTTTAGAACTCCATTTTGTTGTTTTTATTTTATTGAAACTTGTATCGAACATAGAATACATACCTATTGATAAATCAATGTTTTGTGTCATTAAATTTACCATTTTTTGAATTGCGAAAGGTAACAGTTCATCATCTGCATCTAAAAAAGTAATAAACTCTCCAGCACTTTGCTTTAATCCAATATTTCGTGCATTTCCAGGACCAGAATTAGCAATTGTAGTTAATCTATAAGTATCTTTTACTTTGCAAAAATCTGTAGCAATATCTGTAGATCTATCTGTAGAACCATCATTTATTAAAATTAGTTCTAGAGAATTATATGTTTGATTTAAAATTGAGTTTAAAGCACGCAGTAAAAACAATTCAGCATTATAAAACGGAATAATAACACTAACTAAAGGTGAGTCCATAAGCTACAATTTAATTAGTTCATCAATAATACTCTTAATTTTATCACTCAAAGCTTTCATGTTTTTTGGAGGCAACCATTGGTTATCTTCAATCTTATCTGATGCTATCACAATACAAGCACAATTTAATTTGTAATACATAGAAAAAGCTAAAATAGACGCAGTTTCCATATCTATTAAATCTACACCTTTAGTTTTGTAGTTACTAATAAATGTTTTGGTTTCTCTGAAAGGTGCATCAGTTGAAACAATTATTTTTTCAGATAAATTTAAGGTTAATTTCAAGCTTTGACTTAAAACATTTTTATAATTGATTTCTTCATTTGGATTATAAATAAATGAAGTGCCTGAAGCCGTGAAGGCTTTATTGATAATAATACCTTTTCACTCCGTTAAATTAGCATTTAGCATTCCTGCAAAGCCAATAAAAATAAAATCCTCAACTCCCAAAGCTCTTAATTCTTCCATATGAGAAATAATTGCTGGAGCACCATTTCCAAAATTAGAACTAAGTAAAACACCTTTTTTTATAAGATAGTTCTTACCAGAAATACCTTTTATTTTATTTTTACTGAACTTTTTTAATCTGTTTATATAACTAGTAGTTGCTGTTAAAATCACAGTTTTAGGCAGTTTTTTAAAATTATAATTGCCTTGATTTTTTTTCCATTCAATAATTTTATTAATTGTTGGAATGGAATTTTCTTTATAAACTTCAGATAATTTTTTGCTTGTGTAAAACATAAATTACAATTTATGTAAAAATAGAATATTTTTTCGAAGTGCTTTTAAAAGCAAAGAATAAATAAAAATTTATTATATATCGGAGCCAATGGCTCCGATATTTTTAAAATTAATCTTTCACAAACTTAGAATATAAAAGTCCATTTTCAGTAAAAACTTTAATTATATAAATTCCTTTTTTAAGTTTTGATATATTTAATGAACTTGATTTTCCTTGATGATTATTGGATAGAATAATGTTTTGTGTTAAACTATCATAAATTATATATTTATAAAAATCTTCACTGGCTTGGATAGTGATATTAATATTACTTGGGTTTGGATAAACTGAAATTGTTTGTTGTTTATTAGTATTTAAATTTGATACGTCATTTTTCGCATTTGTTTGGCAACCGTGTATATGAGCTCTAAAATTAGAGTCGCTTTGTGCATGAAAGCCTGGAATTAATGTAATACTCAAGCCTGCATTATATTCAACAACAGCATTTGGATATATATTACTTGAAGAAATTATAGTATTGCTACTTGCCACATATAGTACCTCAAATCCATCAACTCTTTCTGTAATAGTAACGTTCTCAGGGCAATAAAAATCAGGTTCCCAAGTAGCAATTAATCTTGGCAAACACTCTAGGTACTTTTTCATTCTTAAACCTTGCCCTAAAGTAAAATGATCCATACAGTTTGGTGGCGCATATGCCATTATATTTGTAATATCGGGATTGTAATTACTAATTGGCTCTTGAGGAGTACAATCAATGTTTTCTAAAGTTGCAACCCAATTACAATCTTCATTTACATTTGGGTATGGATTTGTATAATTGTCAGGAAAAGAAAAATGATAAGGGTCAGCAGGCGTATCACATACCCAATCGCCTCTAGAGTCACAATCAGTACCATCTATCCATTCAAATCTATCTAACGTACAATGATTAGCATAAGTATGAGAAAGATTAAAAACATGTGCCATTTCATGTGAAATAGCACTTGACCTTGTTAATGATTGATTTGAAATTATACCCGATAGGAAAAATGCAGTTGAATCAGAATTCGTTCCGCCATCATTAACGGATGAATCATCATCAAAAAGATAAATATCGACACCATCGTTATGTGGATTTATGTTAAAAACACTTAAGTTTGGCGCATTATAATAGAAATCATCATCTATATAATCGATATTTCCAACAATTTCAAAGCTAATACCATGTGGATTAAAATCATTGCTAAGTATATTTATTGCCTCATTTACCGCAGTTGTAGATTGTCCACCATGTCCTATACTACTTCTAACAACATGTATGTAAACTCGAACTCGATAACTATTTTGAATTTCAATAACACCATCACAATCACTTTTAGAAGAAAGTAATCTTTCAATTTCTATATTATCAAAACTGCAAAATGATTTATATTCTTTTTGAGCAAAAAGATTGAATGAAAATGCAAGTATTATAATTATAGATAGTAATAATTTTTTAGATCTGTAAATTTTCATAATTTATTATTTTAAATTATTTACTACTTTTAATTCCTCTAACTCTTTTTTTAGCTTTTCATTATTCTTGTTTATTTCAATTACATATAATGTAAGTTCTTCTATTTTTTGTAATAATTTAGCATTCATCTCACCAACTTCAATACCGTTTTCTTTAACTTCTTCAGCAGAAGGAATGTTTGGCAAATGCTTGTTTCTATCGATATATTTTTCCAGCTTATCTAAACTATATAAGTTGTAATTAGGTTCAAACACAAAATCTGGCCATTCATCTTCTAATTGTACTTTCAATTCTTCTGCCATTATTTTTCCACCAACAGATAGCTTAAAACCTGTTGCGCTTTCTGTTGTACCAATACTTACATTGCCATCTGTTTGGAATCGCATAATTTCTCCAATCCCACCAAATAAATAAAAAAGAAATGGCTTGTTGTTAGTTGCATATAAACCATTACTCCAATGATCACTAACACCTAAATGAATACTACCGTTATTTAACATAATACCAAGGTAAGCATCTGTTTCTTCTTGATTAATATCTTTCCCATTAATTTCTAAAACAGTGCCTTCTGGCGGTGAACCATAACTTCCAGCAATTTGGTTTGAACCTATTGTAACTATATTGTTATAATGTGAATAAATAACACTTTCACCATCATAATTATGTTGTCCATAATTAGTTAAACATAATAATACACTTGTAATAAATAGTAATTTTTTCATAATAAAAAAGTTTAGTTAATGACTACTCTTTTAGATTAATAAAAAAATGTTGAATTTTCGGCAACCTTCAACATTAATTTTTGAAGTCACCTAAAAATTGAGATTTTTAGTTTGCTGTTTGCTGTTTGCTGTTTTTCATAGTATATGTAAATATAGTGATTTTTTCAACAATATTTCATTAAGTTTAGGATTTTTAAAATCTTAACATGTTAATTATAACACAAAGACCCATTAAGAAAAGAAGATTCGCAAAGACTTGAAATATTTTTTTCGTGTAACTTTGCGAAACAACAAATGAAGAATTTACTAAAAAAAATAACACATCCTTTTTTTAAAAAATATCATTTTTGGTATCACAAAAAGCCACGTAAATATTATTATAAAGATGTTTATACTATTGTGGAGCCGAGTGTTTTTTCTCCAAAAATACGATAAGTACCAAAGTATTTTTAGAGTACATTGCGACTTTAGAATTAAAGAAAAATAATGTTTTAGAATTAGGTTGTGGAAGCGGTATAATTTCCGTTTTTTCCGCTTCAAAAGGAGCAAAAGTAACAGCAAGTGATATTAATAAAGTTGCATTAAATTCATTAAAAAAAGTAAGCACAGAACAAAATTTTGATATAGATTGTATTTATTCTGATTTATTTAATAACATTAAAAAATCATTCGAATATATATTTGTAAATCCACCGTATTATCCAAGAAATCCAAAAAACATTGAAGAAAAAGCTTGGTTTTGTGGTACTGATTTTGATTTTTTTGAAAGGTTTTTCTTTCAAGTAGCAGAATTAAATTTAATCAAGACTAACGTCTTCATGATTTTATCTGATGCTTGTGATTTTACAAGAATTCGACAAATTGCAAAAAATAATAATATTGGTTTAAAGATAATTAAAACAACAAAAACAATTACTGAAACAAATTACATAAATAGAATAGAAAATTTAGAGGAATTAGTTAAGTAATTTATTGCCATTTATAAATGATAACTAATTTTAACTAAAGAGAGATCACCTTTGTTATTCTATCATGAAATCCTATACATATAAAACTGTTCAATGGTAATATCGTTAAATTAATGCTCCTTGAATTTGAAATTAAACAAAGGAATTTTTTTAAGATTTAAATGTTAAAAATGATTTGCTAAATTCAAAATGAACATTACTTATTAAAAAGCACTAAAAAGTTGTTAACAATTGCTTATCAAGTGATTATAATTCTGTAATTTTATGGTTAATTCTATAAATAATAATATTATGAAAATTTTAAAAAACATATTTATTGTAATAATTGCATTCCAATTTTTGTCGTTTGCACCAATAAACGATACTGTTAAAGTATTTAAGAAAAATAACGAAACATATTTTTATTTATCTCAAAAAATAAATTTTAGTTTAAATAAAATAACAATCGAGGAAGGTTGGAAGCCTCAATTATTTTTATTAATACAAGCATTAAAGAAAAATTCTACTTTAAAAATAGAAATAGGTGTTCATAATGATTTAAGATCAAGAAACGATTTATCACAAACTAGAGCAGATGTATTAAAATCCTTTATAATAAATTATGGTGTGAAAGATGAAAATGTTATAACAAAAGGATATGGCGCTTCTCAACCCGTTATTAATTGTTTGGACAAACAAATTAAATGTACCGAAAGGAATCAAAACTCAAACAGAAGAGTGGAATTAAAAATTATTAATCCTAATGTTTTAGAAAATGTTTTAGTTATTAATAATGATCAAACAAATTTTATTTCAAGTAATTAAATTCTAGAAAAACTAACAAAACTATAATCGTATGCATTTTTAGTATCCGCATTGTATTTTTCTCTATGCGTTTCTTTCCAAATTTTTAAGTCTATTTCTGGAAAAAACACATCCGCTTCAAAATCATGATGTACGTATGTAATATCTAATTTATCTACAAGATTAATGGCTTGTTTGTAAATTTGAGCACCACCAATAATATACGGTGATTCGTCATTTTTTACCGCTTTTAAAGCATCTTCTAATGAGTGAACTACAATACAGCCGTCTTGTTTATAATTCTTATTTCGAGTAATAATGATGGTCGTTCTATTTGGTAAAGGTTTACCAATAGATTCAAAAGTATTGCGTCCCATTATGATATGATGACCAGTTGTTAATTTTTTAAATCGTTTTAAATCGGCAGATAAATGCCAAATTAATTGATTGTCTTTTCCTAAGGCGTTATTATTTGCAATGGCTGCTATTATGGTAATCATTGGTTTGGGTTTTCTTTTTATCCAGTTTTTGGCTCTTTTGAAAATACGTTTAAGATGATTCATCATTAATATTATCTATTACGATTAAACCAAGAACGTCGTTTCTTAGGTTTTTTTACAGGTGTATTATTTTCTTCAACAACAAAAGTAATTGGTAGTGCATATTTCACCCTAACAGGCTTGCCACGTTGTGTACCTGGCTTTGTCATTGGCGGTAATAATTCAATAATTCTTACTGCTTCTCTCGCTAAAAAAGAATGTGGCGCACGTGCTTTAATATTTCTTACAAATCCTTTTTTATCAATTATAAAAGTCACAAATATTCTATGTTTACCTATTTTTAAATTTAGATTATTTGCCAAATCAATATTAAAATTTTTCGAAATTACTCTAGATATTTTTGAAGACATACAATTCTTTAAAGATTGATTGTTGCCCGTACATCCAGGATATTCTGGTACACTTTCTATTATATTAAATTTAATAAAATCATCTTCATCACTAGTATTAATTATATGTTTTGGGACAATTAACTCATAATTACCATTTTCATTTCTTACATATTTCTTTAAACCATAGATTGCAAAATTGGTGATCTCTTTGGTGTCCTTATCTTTAAAAACTTTTATTGTAAATTTAGATTTGAAAATAACTTCAAAAACTTCATACGCTTTGTCATCATTTATATTGTTACTGCTCACATAAATTTTTCCAGTTTTATCAATAAACAATCCGTAGTTAAGTTTAAGCGTATCAACACTAAATTCTTTATAATCTTTAAGAATTAATGCATCAATAGCGTTGCTTATTTTTAATCTTCGATCTTTATAAATTGTGATTGAATCAAAACTTTTTAATACGGACTCAAAAGCATCATTTGTTTGAGAATATCCAGTAATTAATAGTAAAAAAAAGGGTATAAATATTATTTTTTTCATGTAGTTATTTTTTTTAATTTTTGCCTTTTAGCCTCAGTTTTTAATTGTTTTTTCTTTTTTTTTCAGCTCTTTCACTTAATGTTTTTTGAGCGTCTGTTTCAGCTTTGTGAAACCAAATACAAATTGTATAAACTCTATGGGTTTTCTTTTTGTTTGCCAGAAAATTAAACTATGGCAAGAATTAAGCCACAAATTGAAAGATATTTATACCGAAACTTTACCACGAATTAATGGATGAGGTTCATAACCTATCAACTCAAAATCATCGAAAGTAAAATCGAATATATTTTTAATCTTTGGATTTAATTTCATTTGAGGTAATTTTTTTGTGTCTCGTGTTAATTGTAATGCAATTTGTTCACTATGATCGTTATAAATATGAGCATCACCAAAGGTGTGTACAAATTCACCAGGCTCTAAACCACAAACTTGCGCCATCATTAAAACGAGCAAAGCATATGAAGCAATGTTAAAAGGCACACCCAAAAATATATCGGCACTGCGTTGGTATAATTGGCAAGATAATTTTCCATCGGCTACATAAAATTGAAAGAAGGCATGGCAAGGCGGCAAAGCAGCTTTGTTATTTGCAACATTTTCTGAAAAAGAAACCGAAGTATCTGGTAATACACTAGGATTCCAAGCAGAAACTAGCATACGTCGCGAATTTGGATTGTGTTTAATTAATGCAACAACTTCTTTAATTTGGTCTATTTGATCATCATTCCAATTACGCCATTGATGTCCGTAAACAGGTCCTAAATTGCCATTTTCATCAGCCCAAGCATCCCAAATTTTGACACCATTTTCTTTAAGATAATCAATATTGGTATCGCCTTTTAAAAACCAAAGCAACTCGTGAATAATCGATTTTAAATGTAATTTTTTGGTGGTTAACATTGGAAAACCATTGGCTAAATTAAAACGCATTTGATACCCAAAAACACTTTTTGTTCCTGTACCAGTTCTATCGCCTTTTGCTATCCCGTTTTGTTGCACATGTTTTATTAAATCTAAGTATTGTTGCATTTAGTTTTGCTTTAAAAAAGTAATTAAATTATGGTTACAAAGTTATCGGAAATTATTGCCAAAAAAAAATCTTGCACATCATTTAACGTGCAAGATTTTAACAATTTGTTAATCAATTATTATTTTGCTTCAGCAAAACGTCTTTCAACTTCATTCCAATTGATAACGTTAAAAAAGGCCTGAACATAATCTGGTCTTCTGTTTTGATAATTTAAGTAATACGCGTGTTCCCAAACATCCAATCCTAAAATTGGCGTTCCGCCACATGTAGAATTTGGCATTAATGGATTATCTTGATTTGGTGTAGAGCAAACTTCTACTTTTCCGCCTTTATGCACACAAAGCCAAGCCCATCCAGAACCAAAACGTGTTCCTGCCGCTTTAGCAAAAACGGCTTTAAATTCGTCAAACGATCCAAATGCAGCGTCAATAGCATCTTTTAAATCGCCCGATAAACGACCTTTATCATTTGGGTTCATAACATTCCAAAACAGTGAATGGTTATAAAAACCACCACCATTATTTCTTACTGCACCATTACTCATATCCAAATTAGCTAAAATATCTTCTATAGATTTTCCTTCTAAGTTGGTTCCTGCAATTGCATTGTTTAAATTATTTGTATATCCGTTGTGATGTTTTGAATGGTGAATTTCCATTGTTCTAGCATCTATATTTGGTTCTAACGCATCATAAGCGTAACCTAATTCTGGTAATTTAAAAGCCATAATTTTGTTTTTTAAGATTAATAATTACAAATATAAGTACAAATAAGATAAGTTTAGTAGCGAAGCTATCATTTTTTTTTATAGTTGGATTGGTTGGTGTTATTTAGGGTTTTCAACATCCTTAAAAATATTTATTTACAATTTTAGCAGGAACTATTTTTAAGAAAATAGCTACCAATCTCCAGCGTTTTGTGATGTAGGCTTTTTTCTTTTTTTGCTTGATGACTTTGTATATTTGTTGGCAAGCTTTATCCAAAGGTGCTTTCCAAAACTTACTGCCTTGTGCCATTTTCGTATCTACATAGCCTGGCAGAATATTGGAGACAAAAATTTCTTTTTTACTACGTTGTGCTTTCATCCAAAGCGATTCCAAATAACTACTTTGAAATGCTTTTGAAGCAAAATATGCAGGCACATGACGATTGCCTCTAATGGAAGCAATAGATGTAATACCTACCAAATGACCAAACCCTTGCTGGTTGAATAAATTATAAGCCAATTGCATTAAACGTGTTGTTCCCATAACATTAGTTTCTAAAGTTGGTAAATCTACTGCCCATTCCAATTTGTAATTGGGATCGCCAACACCAGAACTAAGAACAATTAAATCTACTTTTTCAAAAATGTTTGATACGTTTTTAAAAAAAGTATTTGACGTTTCAATGTCTGTTATATCGTGTTGTTTTATGTGATATTTATCGGGATTTGAAGCTTTAATTTCTTGTAATTTTTCTAATCTTCTGCCAGTAATTAAAACCGAATAATCATTAGCTACTAAGATTTTGGCCAATTCTTTTCCAATTCCCGAAGTTGCTCCAAATACAATTGCGTTTTTAGTCATTTTCTGTATATTTGCCGTAAATATACAACTTATGAAATTTACTAGTGGTCAATTATATTTTGCACTATTTTTTGTTATTATATTTACAATAGCAATGATTTGGTCTTATGTAAAAGATAAAAAACATCAAAAATACTACTATAAAAATATTTGGAAAGTAAGAGCAGCTATTGTGTTAGTAATTGCCATTTTTGCCATGCTTGCTTTTTGGATTCATGAGTAATAATTTTATTTATCGACTCCGCTCAAAATGACATTATTAAGTAACATTGATCATCAAATATCTTTGATTTTAGCGTCTAACTTCTTTTACATTAAGCTTGTCTGCGCTCTTGAGTCTTGGTTATAGTGTCATGATTCTCGCGGCTTTTTCTATTTCCTCTTTTAAGAAGACAGCTGTATAAAAGCAAACAATTCCATCAGTAAAGCAATTCCAATATGAATGACTATTCCACCATAAATATTGTGTGTTTTAAGCGCAATAACACCTAATAAATACCCGCCAAAAAACGAACTTATAGCTTCGCCCAAAGGTTTTCCAAAATGCAATACGCAATAGGTTACTGCCATAGGCAAAACAACATCTTTGCCCAAATATTTTACCAAAGCAAAGATGAAATAACCTCTAAATATGATTTCAACTATAAAAAAACTAAAAGCATAAGAGAGTTCATAAATACCAACTACTGCGTATTTTGGAAAATCAAAATACTTTACAATTAAACTGCCGCCAGCTCTTTTGTAATGTGGATATTCTCTTAAAAAATCGGGTTGATAAGAGGCTAATATCAATAATGGCACCATTAATAAAAGCATTATCCAATACGGTTTATGATGTAATTTCTCTCGTTGTACGCCATAAAAATGCATCATTTCCTTTTTTAGCAAGGTTTTATAAATGAGATACATTGGTAAAATAACGACAAAAATTGAAATGAAATTATTACTTAATTTTCTAATATACCGATGAGAATGATTGTCCGACAACCATTTTGCTACATAAATTTGATGGTAAAAACCACGATCTATCGCCAATATAAAAAGTCCTAATAAACTAATAATCCAAAAACGTTTGTTCTTAAAAAACGACTTATTATCCGTAAAAAAATGAACAAAAAGTAAGACTATATAGTATGGAATTCCCTGATAAAGGAAGAATAAAACCGTATGCCAAGGTGTTTTGTAAAAGGAATCAATGTAGGAATCTTCAATATCATATTTAAAATTGAAATACAGTAATAACGAGACAAATATAAATGTAGCTGTATATAATTTTACGTTAAAATGCGATTTTATATACTCTCTTAATATGTTGTAAATGTATTTCAAATTTGTTTTACCGAAATAATATTAACTGGGCAAGCGTCTTTTGCTCTTACATTAGCATCGTAAATATTTTCATCGGGTGATTTTAAAGTATGAAACCCTTTTTTATCTACCGATTGTAATAAAACCGATTTACCGTCTTTTTTTGAAATACGATATTGCTCTGGTGCCATCTCAACACAATAATTGCAGCCGATGCATTTTTTTCTTTGTAATGTAATGACGATCATTCTTTCTGAATTGTAATGATTTAATTAGACAACGGTTTCAGCAAATTCCGTTTTAACAATTTTATATAATTTATCCGATTCTCTAATTCTGAAATCTAATTTAATGGTAACACTATCTCCTTTAGTTGCTAATTCCTTAGCTTCATCATTCACCAACATGTTTTTAAGTTCAAATTCCTTTGCGCCTGTTGTTGGACCAGTAATTAATATAGTATCGCCAATTTTCATGTCATATGCATCAATTCTAAATTCACCAACCATTGCTTTGGGATAAAAATGAACACCTTTACCCAAAAACACTTTCTTTTGTGTGGCATGCGAACCAGATTCACTACTCCACTCACCTAGTTTTTGACCTAAATAATAGCCATTCCAAAAACCACGATTATAGACTTTACCTAATTCTTTCATCCAGCCAATCACCTTATCTTTATCAAAAGTGCCTTCTTGAATACTATCAATAGCGTTACGGTAAGATTTTACAACCTGCGCAACATATTCTGGCGCGCGTCCGCGACCTTCAATTTTTAAAACTTTAATTCCTGCATCTATTACTTGATCTAAAATATCAATAGTACATAAATCTTTGGGAGACATAATATACTCATTATCCAATTCCATTTCAAAGCCAGTTTCCTGATCAATAACCGTATATTTTTTACGACAATTCTGCTTGCAAGCACCACGATTTGCAGATGAATTATGTGAGTGTAAACTTAAATAACATTTTCCCGAAACTGCCATACATAATGCGCCGTGACCAAATATTTCAATTTCCACCAAACGACCCGATGGTCCTTTTATTTGATCTTTTTCTACTAGATCTGTAATGTGTTTTACTTGGCGAAGACTTAATTCTCTACTCAATACAACCGTATCTGCAAACATAGCATAAAACTTTAAAGTCTCTATATTGGTGATGTTTATTTGCGTAGAAATATGGACTTCCATGCCTTCGGCTCGAGCTACTTGAATGACTGCTTGATCCATTGCAATTACAGCAGAAATATTAGTCGCTTTTGCTTTTTTAATCAAGGTTTTTACAATCGACAAATCGTGATCATAAATAATGGTATTTAAGGTTAAATAGGTTCTTACACCTTTATCCAAACAGCGTTTAGAAATTTCTGGTAAATCATCTAAAGTAAAATTAATTGAAGCTCTTGCGCGCATATTCAATTGTTCTACACCAAAATAGATGGAATCTGCTCCATTATCCAAAGCAGCTTGCATAGCATCAAAACTACCAGCTGGCGCCATTAATTCAATAGTATTTTTTGTACTCATGTTTTAGTTTTCGTGGGGCAAAAATACGGATTATTTTAATAAAAATATTCTTAACGTTTTTGTGTCCTTAAATAAGAATAAAACAATTCATTTTTATTAAATAAAAAGGAAAAACCATATATTTACATCAAAATAAATACAATGCAGTTTAAAGGTGTACTAACCAAAATGATTACCGAACACACATCGCCAATTCAATATTATTTAGAGTTGGAAGATGATTTTATCAACGTAAACCAATTGATCGATAAACAGATAGAAATTTCGTTTGAAAAATACCAATGTTTAACATGTCAGAAAAATAAAAAAATATTCCGTCAAGGTAATTGTTACGACTGTTTTTATAAATCGCCCAACGTTGGTGAATGGATCATAAATCCAGAGTTAAGCAAAGCACACTTAGGTATTGAAGATCGAGATTTAGACTATGAAAAAAGAGTACAATTACAACCACATATTGTCTATTTAGCATTGAGTAGTAATGTAAAAGTAGGCGTTACGCGCAAACCACAAATCCCAACACGTTGGATAGATCAAGGTGCAACAAAAGCACTTGCTATTGTAGAAACACCAAACAGATACTTGGCTGGAATTACTGAAGTTGCTTTAAAAAAATATGTATCAGACAAAACAAGCTGGCAAAAAATGTTGAAAAATGAGGTGTTGGATACCAATTTAATAGAAGAAAAAGAAAAATTATATCAATACATTCCAGAGGAAACAAAACCGTATTTTTTAAAATCCAATACAAATGTTTATACTATGAATTTTCCTGTAGTAAACTATCCAACAAAAATTAAAAGTATGCGGTTGGATAAAGTACCTGTAATTAGTGGAAAATTAAAAGGCATAAAAGGACAGTATTTAATTTTTGAAGATGGTTCTGTATTTAATGTCCGTAATAATGAAGGTCATGTTGTTACATTAAAAATTACTTAAAATGCCGTATAAAACTATAAATAAGCACCCTTTTTATTATGAAACTTCTGGAAAAGGAGAAACACTATTATTCATTCATGGTTTGGGTTCCAGTACACTTGATTGGGAATATCAGTTAGCACATTTTTCAAAAAATTATAAAGTCATCGCTTTAGACTTAAAAGGTCACGGAAAAACAGGAAGTGTAGATGGCGCTTATTCCATTAAAGGATTTGCAAATGATGTTGCGGTTTTTTTAGAAGAAGAAACACAGCCAATAACCATCATTGGAATTTCAATGGGCGGCATGGTGTCTTTTCAATTGGCTGTTGATTATCCGCAATTGGTAAAACAACTAATTATTATTAATAGTTTTGCAGAAATTCCTATGGATAATAGATATATAAGAAACCAGGTACGAATTCGTAAATTAGTGCCAAGTTTATTGGGAATGAAAGCAACAGGCAAAATGATTGCAAATAAAGTTTTCCCTCACAAACATCAAAAGGATTTACGAAAATTGATTATAAGTCGTTGGCAAAAAAACAGCATTAAGGATTATGTTAAAAGTGTAAAAGCTTCAGCAGGTTGGCGTATTATTGACAAATTACATACCATTACTTGTCCAGTTTTAGTGGTTGGAGCTGAGTTTGATTACATAAGCAATGATGAAAAAATGGTGTATACTAAATTGATTCCAAAAGGTGAATTTGTACTAATGAAAGGCTTAAGACATGCCGTTTCAATGGAAGATCCAAAAGCGTTAAATGCAGTAATTGATGATTTTTTAAAAGCAATAAAATGAAAGTATTATCAGTAAATATTGGGGAACGTAAAAAAGTTAAATGGCGTTTTAAAACTATTGAAACAGGTATTTTTAAAACGCCCGTTGAAGATTTTATTTTCTTGTCTGATACAGATGTTGAACACGATGTAGTTGTAAATCGAAAACACCATGGCGGAAAAGATATGGCCGTTTACGCATATTCCAAAAATCATTATGATTATTTTCAAAAATTGTATCCAAAACTACCATTGAATAATGGAAGCTTTGGGGAAAATTTAACCGTTACAAATCTCTTGGAAACCGACGTTTGTATTGGCGACATTTTTAAGGTAGGCGAAGCTGTAATTCAAGTCTCTCAACCGCGTTTCCCTTGTTTTAAATTAGGCATTGTATTTGGCACACAAAAAATTGTGAAACAGTTTTTAAATAGTACGTATTGTGGTTTTTATTTCAGAATTATACAACAAGGCAAGGTGCAAAAAAATGATACCATTACCTTAT
Source organism: Flavobacteriaceae bacterium (assembly GCA_036478895.1). Taxonomy (GTDB): domain Bacteria; phylum Bacteroidota; class Bacteroidia; order Flavobacteriales; family Flavobacteriaceae; genus S010-17. The sequence continues at coordinate 31,226 of JAZGEV010000054.1, forward strand.
TAGAAAAAGCTCAAAACAGTATGACTGTTGCAGAGGTGTATTCTTTAAAATCGACTAATAGAAAAAATAAAAAAATGATACAACAAGCCTTAAATTTAGATTTTTTAGCAGAACGTTGTAAAAAAAGTTTAAAATAATTATTATAAAAACATGAATTACAAATATATCTTTTTAATACTCTTAAGTGTGCAATTAATAGCTTGTAAAACGACAAGTTCAACAGCCACAAATAGTAACGTTGTAAAAGCAGGTATGGAACTCCGTTTTATAGGAGAACAATTATTACCTGAAAATACTTTTTATAATGAAACAGAAGTTGGTGGCTTGTCTAGTATTGATTATGCTAAAGGAAAATATTACCTTATAAGTGATGATAAAAAGAAGACACGCTTTTATGAAATGGATTTAATATTTAATGAAAAAACATTTTCTGAAATAGAAATTACCAATGTAATTTACATATCCAATGAAGATAAAGGCTTAGATCCAGAAGGTTTAAGATTTGACGAAAGTACAGGGAATTTTTATTGGATTAGTGAAGGTTTTATTCGTGATGGTGTTTCGCCATCTATTTATGAAATTGATACGCAAGGAAAGTCTTTATCGCAAACACCAACCCCAAAAATGTTCCATGCAAGAGATTCTAATTATGGACCAAGAAAAAATGGCACATTTGAAGGTTTGTCTTTAAGTAATGATAAAAAACATTTATGGATTGCTATGGAATTACCTTTAATTCAAGATGGTGAAAAACCTCAGCTTAAAGAAGGAAAATATCCTATTAGAGTTAGTAAAATTGATAAAAAAACGGGAGAATTAATTTATCAGTTTGCCTATAATTTAAATAAAACACCAAGAGATTCTAACCCAAAAGGAAGATTTAGTGTCAATGGTGTTTCAGAAATTTTGGTATTGGATGACAATCGTTTTTTAGTTGTTGAACGCGCCTTTTCAAAAGGACACAAAGATGGTGGAAATACTATAAAAATATTCTTAGTAAACTCTAGCAAGGCAACAAATATTACAAATATGGACTCATTAAAAAACGCAGACTATACATTAGCTACTAAGACTTTAGTGTTTGATTTTGACAACATTCGATCAAAATTAACAAACGGAATCATCGATAATATTGAAGGCATTACATTTGGTCCAAAATTAGACAATGGCAACAAAACGTTAATCCTTGTAACGGATAATAATTTTAAGAAGTTCAACAAGCAATTAAATCAATTTATTATTCTTGAAGTGTTATCAGATTTTTAAAATATATAAAGGTTAGGTAATAAACTTATTTCCTTTAATTAAATATTATCAATCAATAACAATTTAATTTATCGTCTATTATTTTAAAGGAATCGGTCTAGATATAAAGGATAGTAGTATATTAATTACTCTTTAATTAATAACCAAGCATCTTTTGCAACCGTTTTTTTAATGTCGTTTAACGATTCATTTGCTTTTTCTAAAGACGAAAAACTATCAAATGCCACTTGCGTTAAATTCCATTTGTTTTTTCCAACAATTGAAGCATTAAAACCTTTTAATTTAAGTTGGTTGATCTTTTTAAGTGCATTATTTTCATTTCTAAAAGCACCTGCAATAATATGGTATTTATCAACAATTGGCTTACTATTTAAAGTAATGGTTGGCAAAGGCGATTTAATTACAAAAGTAGCGGTTTGAATTTCTAAATTACGTTGTTTTTGATGCGCTTTAATTTTTGATATTTCTTGTTTTTCAACTTGATCCTTATAAATACTTGTACCTGCTAAACCAATAATAGAAGAGCTTAATAAGAAAATGGCAGCATATTTTAAGAAATTAGCTCTTTTGTTTCTAGGTTGTAAAGTAACAATTTTAGCTGACTCTTTTTCTATTAATACGTGCGTTTGTTTTTCATTAACAGATCTTTGATTATTTAAAACAATTGATTTTTCAATAATCTCATTAGATTCCTGTCTACGTTCAACAGCATTCGTAATATAAGAACTTAGTCCAAACGAACTTGTTAAATAATTTACTTTGTTATTTGGTTCAAAAAAAATGGTATCATTCTCCATAGAAAAAATTCCAATATCTTTCAATTCCAATTCATCATCCATCAATTTTTCAATCCAAGTTTCTACTTCAAATTTGATGTAATTAACAGCCGTTCTATAAGGCATTTTATCTGTTGATGCAATATGATTTGCTAATAAACCATCATTATTTTGAATTAATGGATTAAAAGTTAGTTGCTTAAAAGGCGGTTGAAACGAACCGTTTTTTATTGTAGCCGATTTTTTATTGGTCACAAAAGCACCAAATTCTGGTACAATAACACAATCGTATCGGTATAATAAATCTTTTATGTAGCTATCTAATAACATTAACTACAAAAATAACTAAAGTTTTTGATTTCTGCATAAGTTATTGGTAAAATTTACTGAGCAAACGCATACTTTAATTTTTTTCTGCCATTCTTACAATAGCAAGAATCTATTAAAATACTATATTAATTCCTGCTTTGTAAGAATGACATTTAATTTAATAACCTTTGTGAAGATAACAATAAAAGGTTTTTTTGGGCAAACATAGTTTAGTGTTAAAACAATTACTTGATATGTAGTTGTTTAATCACAGTATAAGTTTGCCGTATCTACATAAAAACACAATTAATAATAATCAGAAATTGTCATACCTTTGCAGTATGCCAATACCTGTTTTATTAATTACACCACCATTTACACAACTCAACACGCCTTATCCGGCAACGGCTTATTTGAAAGGTTTTTTGGATAGCAAAGGTGTGAAAACTGCACAAGTAGATTTAAGTATTTCCTTATTTAATGCCATTTTTACAGAGGGTTTTATCAGTAAAATATTTAAAGAAACGTCTCATAACAAAAGTTTTGAATTTCCTTTAGTTTGGCAACAAAGAGCAGCCTATATTTCTAAAGTAAATTTAGTTATTGACTATTTGCAACAACCAACAGTTACGGCTGCGCATCAACTTTTAAGTTATCAGTTTTTACCAAAATCTCATCGTCAAATAATTGATGAGTCTGAGCTTGATTTTGCTTTTGGGAATCTAGGAATTCTTGATAAAGCAAAACATTTAGCCACTTTATTTATTGAAGAATTGGGCGATTTTATACAAGCCAATGTGGATGAATTTTTTTCGTTTACAAAGTATGCAGAGCAAATTGCAACATCGGCGACTAGTTTTGATAAAATTGAATCGAATTTAAATTATAGTCCAACATTAATTGAACAAAAATTACTTCATTTATTAGAGGAATCGATTCTTAAAAACAAACCCAAATTAATTTGTTTTACCATTCCATTTCCAGGTAATTTATTTTCTGCCTTACGATGTGCGCAGTATATTAAACAATATCATCAAGGCATTAAAATTGCTTTTGGCGGTGGTTATTGCAATACCGAATTGCGTTCTCTTGAAGATTCGCGAATTTTCAATTACATCGATTTTATTTCTTTAGATGATGGAGAAATACCACTTCTTAAAATAATTGAGTTTGTTAATAATGACCTAGATAAAACGCAATTGGAACGCACATTTGTATTAGAAAACAAAACCGTAACGTTTATCAATAAATTACCCAATACAATTGCGCATCATAAAGAATTGCCTGCGCCAAGTTATGACGGATTACAAGAAAATAACTACTTGTCTTTTTTGGATGTGATGAATCCAATGCACAGGTTATGGACCGATGGCAGATGGAATAAATTAACTATTTCACTTGGCTGTTATTGGAAAAAATGCACGTTTTGCGATGTGAACTTACCTTACATTGCCAATTATCAAAACACAACGGCAGACCATTTGGTTGAGAAAATTAAAACGCTTATTGCTCAAACAGGTATTAGAGGTTTTCATTTTGTAGATGAAGCTGCACCACCAAAAATTTTAAAGGCTTTAGCCGAAAAATTAATCGAAGAAAAAATATACATCACCTGGTGGACAAACATTCGTTTTGAAAAAACATTCACTCCACAGTTGTGTGAACTGTTAGCAAAAGCGGGTTGTATTGCAGTTACTGGCGGTTTGGAAGTCGCCTCAGACAGGTTACTCAAAAAAATAAAAAAAGGGGTAGATATTGCTCAAGTTGCCCGTGTAACTCAAGCATTTTCTCAATACGGCATAATGACTCACGCCTATTTAATGTATGGTTTCCCTACCCAAACCAAACAAGAAACAATAGATTCTCTAGAAATTGTGCGTCAGTTATTTGAGAATAATTGTATTCAATCTGCTTTTTGGCATCAATTTACAACCACAATTCATAGTCCAGTTGGTAAAAACCCACGTGATTTTGATATAGAAATTACAGGTCCAAAATTTGAAGGTTTTGCACAAAACGATTTATGGCATAATGATCCTAAAGGAACCAAACATCATCTGTATAAAAAAGGGCTTAATTTAGCTTTACAAAATTACCTTAACGGCCTTGGTTTTGAAGTTCCAATGTCCAATTGGTTTAATTTTAAAGTGCCAGACACGACGCATCCTTTTGATTATATTTCGTCTAAATTATAGATCAACTCATTTTTTTTAAAAAATTTCAACCTTTCTAGGGTTAATAACCTTGTGAAAATAATGCTAGAAGGATTTGAACACCAAAAAATTTAATTTCTATTAAGGTTGGTCTAAAGTCTTGGTTCATCTTGGGTCTTTTTTTACCTAAAACTCCAAGCTTTATAATCATTACTAGATTCTAAAGCGTTTTCTATAGCATCTGGCAAAGCAGGAAAAAAATCAATGCCTGTTTTTTCCTCAATATAATCTATAGATACAACATATTTATAAAGTGCTTTTTTAACATTTTCATTGGGCATTAAAAAGGCTATGGCTTTAATTTCGGGTTCTGTATAATCGAGTAAAATTTTATAAAACTCATTTGGAACAGATACATTTTCATCTCCAATTGTACGTAAACCCTCTTTTAAAACACCGCCAGTAATCACATATATTTTACCGTATTTTTGTGCCCAATATCTGGTTTTTTGTTCTAAAGTATTCCAAATACCAGCATTAAATTTATGATTTTGAGGCGATATGTTTGAGGTGAAAAAAGTATCATTATAGGCATCTAAAGAAAAACGCATGTCTCCAGCTGGCACTAAATGCCCTTTGTCATAACCCGATTTTTTATAATTTCGATAATTTGCCGATCTTGTTTTTACTTGTTTGTCATAAATAAAATAAGGTCTCGTTCTATCAATTCGTTTAATGTGTTGCGGTGTTAAGGCATATGCTGTCCACTCAGCCTGTTCGTGTTTTTCGTTATACGATAAGGTGTAATATTTATGTTTTATAATTTGATTGGTTGTGGAACTTGGTAAAAAATTAAAATCGGTTTTAAATTCAACATCAAACGATCCATCTTTATCTACAACAGTTGATTTAGCAATAGAACTGCCTTGCTGTGTATATATAAAACCAGCAATTATTAAAGTAAGAATAGCATAAATGGACTTTCTTTTTTTCATAATTATTTTTTTTCTTTTAAAATTAGTTCTTCAAAATCATCTGTTTTATTAATGTTATCGAGTACTTTTAAAATTGTATTTGGCGGTGTAGTTAGTTTCCGTTTTTTGAGATCTATCCACGCTAAATATACCGAAATTACAGCTACCAATTCACCTTTTTCATTAAAAATAAGGCTTTTTAACTTAAAACGTTCGCCTTTTTTTGAAGCCGCTTCAAGGAACAATTCAATGCTTATATCTTCGCCCAATCTTACTTCTTTTCTAAATACGGTGTTTTCGGAAAACAAAATAGGACCAATATTATGTTGTTCCATAATATCAATACCAAAACCATTTTCTGTTAATAAACGTAAACGTGCTTCTGCCGCATAATCATTATAGGCTGTATGTCTTAAGTGTTTGTTGGCATCAAAATCACTCCAACGTGTGTGAAATTTTATAGAGTAACTCATAATTTAGGATACTAATTTGTCAATACGGTTAATTGCTTCTTTTAAAATAGCCTGACTGGTAGCATATGAAAAACGAACGCAGTTTGGTGCGCCAAAAGCATCACCAGTTACGGTTGCTACATTTGCTTTTTCTAATAATAGTAATGAAAAATCGGACGCGTTATTTATAGTAATGCCAGCAATTGTTTTACCAAAATAGTACGATATGTCGGGAAAAACATAAAAAGCACCTTCGGGTACATTGAGTTTAAAGCCTTTTATTTTTGACAATAAATTTAAAACCAAATCGCGGCGAATTAAAAATTCATCGACCATAAATTTAATTTTACTTACAGGCGCATCAAGCGCTGCAATAGTTGCCATTTGAGCAATACAATTTGCACCACTTGTAATTTGACCTTGCATTTTATTACACGCTTTGGCAATCCAATCTGGTGCGCCAATATAACCAATACGCCAACCCGTCATTGCAAATGCTTTTGACACGCCATTTACAGTAATAGTTCTATGGTACATCGAAGGAATTTTTGCAAAACTAAAGTTGGTACCTTCGTATAAAATATGTTCGTAAATTTCATCGGAAATGATAAAAATATTTGGGTAGTTTTCTAAGACTTTAGCCAAAGCTTTATATTCACTTTCGCTATAAACCGAACCGCTTGGATTGTTTGGCGAATTGAAAAATAATAATTTTGTTTTTGGTGTAATTGCAGCTTCTAATTGTTCTGGAGTGATTTTAAAATCGGTATCAATGCTAGTATTGATTGGTACAGAAACGCCTTCAGCTAAATTTACCATTGCTTCGTAACTCACCCAAAAAGGAGCAGGCAACAACACTTCATCACCAGGATTCAACAACACCATTGCTACATTTGCTAAGGATTGTTTTGCGCCTGTTGAAACAACTATTTGATTTACATTATAATCTAACTGATTATCGCGTTTAAATTTTCTACAAATGGCTTCGCGTAATTCTACATAGCCATTAACTGGAGTGTATGAATTGTAATTATCATTAATTGCTTTTATAGCAGCTTCTTTTACAAAATTGGGCGTGTTAAAATCGGGTTCACCCAAACTTAAACTAATGATATCAATACCTTTTGATTTTAGTTCAGTTGCTTTTGCAGCCATTGCTAAAGTTTGCGACACTGGCAAATTGTTAATTCTGTTAGATAATTTATGCTTCATTGGGTTGGATATTTGAAATGCTAAGGTAAGATAAATAGGCAAAGACGAATATATTTTATTATAATTTTTTGTAATAAAGAAAATTAATACCTCTATAATAGAGAGTAAATAAATATATAAAATTCAATTAGATACTTAGTTTATGAAAATACACAGTTATCTAAAACGCGCATATTTTGAAAGCGTAATTTGGTATAATAGTTAGTTTATAATTCCTTGGGAATTAAAGGTTAGTTAAGAATAAATTCATGAATGTAGTTGTTTTTAAGTGTGTTATAGTTGAATTTATGTAGTTTGTCTAAATTTTTAAGTTGTTTGCATTTTTCCTTTATAATTTTTATAAAAATAAAGTATATTTCAAAACTTTAAACAACAACTATACATTATGAAATTCTTTTTACAATTTACTTTTTTATTATTTAGTTCATGTCTTTTTGCACAAAACGGTCCTGGTGGCGTTGGTTCAACCGATGGTACATCGGATTTGACTTTATGGTTAGTTGCCGATAAAGAAACAGTAACCGCTGGAACTGTAACAACTTGGACAGATCAATCTGGCTACGGAAATAATTTTACCGAAGGAACAGCGGGAACAATTGCTACTTCTACTGTAAATGGCTATCAATCGTTTAATTTTGATGGTACTACACATTATTTTGAAACACCACATGTTGCAAATCTTACTACAACAGATTTTTCAATTTTTACTACGTTAAATGTCACAAGTAGTGCTTCTAAGAAGACGATAGTTTCAAATATAGAATACCCAGCTCCAGGTAATTATAATCAAGGATATGAGATATCGGTGTCTGATAATAATGATGATTTTTGGCATCTAGATTATGGTAATAATACAGGTTATGGAGGATTAGGTTACTTTGAAAGTTCACCAAATGTTTGGACAGGTTTGTTTGCTCAAAATAAAGTAGGAACAGGAATGAATTTTTTATTTAATAGTGTTCCGGTTGTTGGTAGTAATGCAAACGAAAGTATAGGTAGTACAGAGTCAATTCAAGTAGGATCAAACTTTGGTTGGAATGGAACTGCAAGTGTATATAAAGAGTTTTTTAAAGGCGAAATAAGTGAAGTAATTATTTACAAAACAGCAATTAATAAATCTCAACAGATTATAGTTGATAATTATTTAGCAGCTAAATATGGATACAGTTTGCCTAATTATTATTATCCTCCACCTACATACGCACCTGCACCAGGTTTCGAAAGGTACACTCAAGACGACAGCGCACCAGGAAACTTCGACCACAATGTAGCAGGAATTGGGCAAGCAGATGATGGTTCTAACCACTTCAACTCCAAAGGAACAGGAATTGTAAGAGTACATACGCCAGTAAATTTTACTAATGGAGAATACTTTTTTTGGGGAGAAGAATCTAAAAATGCCACTTATGATTTTAGTACTGAAGGTTATGCAGAGCGTTTAAATAGTAAATGGCGTGTAAATATGATATCAGATTATAACAACAACGTTGATATTTCCGTAAAAGCAAGTGATTTAATTTTAACAGGAATGATAGCTTGTGCAAATTTAAAACTTGTATTAAGTGACGATAATTTTTCTTCAGTAAATCATTCTTACGATATGAGTTTTGATAGTGGAAGTGGAGAATGGACAGCAACAGGCGTTTATTTTAACGATGGTGATTATTTTACCTTTGAATATTTCGATACCATAGTTCTAGATGTTAATGGTTTTCATAACGGTTCGCAGACTGGAAATGCACCTGCTAATTGGAATGAATGTTATTCATTTTTAGTAAAGGGAGATGCTAATGGTGCGTTTGTACTTCCAGATGATGCAAAAGTTAAAGACCTTACTATTGAACTCAATGGGTTATTAGTTGTTGCAGCTGGTAAAAAATTAGAAGTAATAGAAGGCGTTGATATGGAAGGTGATATTCGTTTATTAAGTGCCTCACAATTATTACAAACAGGACTAAATGGTGTTGTTGGTAGTGGTAAGTTGTATCAAGAAATTCAAGGAAACCAAAGAAACATATACCAATCCAGTTTATGGTCATCTCCAGTAAGTACAGGAACAAACACCTATACTATTAATGGTGCCATGAAAGATGGAACTACAGCATTAAGCGCAACATCCACACATCCTGATTTTACTTTTGTAACAGGACATGATGGAAGTAATGCGCCAACAATCAGCGAATTTTGGTTGGCTAAATTAACAAATGCCTTAGCTTGGAATCAACACGGTAATGAAGACGAAGTCAATAATATAACTGAAGGATTCAATATGAAAGGTACAGGCGTTACAGGTGGACAAAATTTTGTATTTATAGGAACCCCAAATTCAGGTGATTATACCAGTACAATTGCATCTGGAAACTCTAGTTTGTTGGGTAACCCGTATCCTTCTGCAATGAATGCGGATACTTTTTTAAGTAATAATTATGGTTTATTTACAGCATTACATTTTTGGGATGAGACAAATAGTACACAAACTAATCACAACTCGTCAAGTTATGATGGCGGTTATGCAACACGTAATTTAATAGCATCAACTCCAGCGCCAACATTTGACGGAACAGCATTTAATTCAGGTACTATGCCTACAGATATCATCCCTGTTGGACAAGGGTTTTTTGTAGATGCAACAGGCACAGGAAATATTGTATTTAATAACGGACAACGCGTATTTGGAACAGGCTCTTTTTACAATAAAACGCCAATGGCATTGTTGCGTATTGGGTTTGAGTTTGATATCAATAATAACACTTACCATCGTCAAGTAGCCGTTGGTTTCAATGGCACTACAAACGGTTTTGAACCCGCTTATGATGCGCTAATGTACGATATGCATGCAACTGATATGGCATTAAAAGTTGCTAACCACAGTGGTGACTTTGTTATTTGCGGTACAGAAAGTTTTGTAGATACTATAGAATTGCCATTGCATATAAAATTAGAAGAACAACGTAACGTTACTTTCAATATAGATGCAATAGAAAACTTTTCACCAAATGCTATTTTCTTAAAAGATAATACAAACGGTATGTATTATGATTTAAGTAATCCTGTATCAATGAATTTAGAAATTGGCGATTTTACAGATCGTTTTAGTATTGTGTTTAGAAGTAGTCCACTAGCAATAGAGGAAGCTGAAATGGATACAAATATCACTTTAATTGATAAAGGAAATAGTATAAAAATAGAAAGTGACGAATTAATGAAACGCATTGCTGTTTATAATGTAATAGGTCAGTTACTAACCGAGAATAATATAAATTCAGAATCAGCAACTATGGATGCTAACTTTGAAAAAGGACAGGTATTATTAGTAAACATAACTTTAGAAAGTGGTGTAGTTATTACTAAAAAAATAATAAAAAATTAATCCCTTATTTATATTTATGGAATATGAACATATTCCAATTAAAAAATCCGAATTCTGTTACAGAATTCGGATTTTTTAATACGTGTAGTTTATTACCAAATTACTGTTTAATCCTGAGTCTTAGGTCTTACAGCAAAGCGGTCTATTGTCTTATATCAAATAATGATTAAGCCATTACTGGTTTTTGACCCAATACTTTTAATTGTCTGTAATGTTCTTTAACAGCTTCCCACATTGTATTATATTCATTGTAAGGTAATTTAAACTCCAAAGCAGTTTCCTTAACAATTTTTGCTATTTTTTTATAATGTACGTGACTAATATTTGTGTATAAATGATGCTCTACTTGATGGTTTAGTCCGCCAGTATAAAATTCAACTAACCAATTTTTTGGTGCAAAATTAGATGTGGTAAATAATTGATGAATTGCCCACGTATTTTTCATATTTCCGTCTTCATCTGGCATAGGCATATCCGTGTTAGGCATAACGTGTGCTAATTGGAAAGTAACACTTAAAATAAAACCAGCTGTGTAATGCATAATCATAAACCCAGATAAAACTTGCCACCATGTAAAGCCTAAGTATAAAGGTAAAGCTACCCAAATGGTATAATATAATAGTTTACCTATAATTAATTTGGTCCATTGCGTACTTGCTTTTGGCATTTCGCCATAAGACATTTTTCGTTTTAGGTAGTTATAAGATTGTTTAAAATCAGTAGTGATTGCCCAATTTACAGTTAATAAGCCGTATAAAAAAAATGCATAATATTTTTGATATTTATGAATTTTCAACCATTCAGAATGTTTTGAAAAACGGATGATGCGTCCTGCATCTATGTCTTCATCATAGCCTTTTATGTTGGTATAGGTATGGTGTAATACATTGTGTTGTACTTTCCAATTATAATCATTTCCGGCAAGGATATAAATAGAACTACCCATTAATTTATTGACCCATTTTTTACTTGAAAAAACACCATGATTAGCATCATGCATCACATTCATTCCAACGCCAGCCATTCCAATGCCAATAATAACCATCATTAATACTTGTAACCAACCCGATAAGTCTATTGTAAGTAATATTACTAATGGCGCAATAAATAATGAAAACATTATTATTGCTTTTATATATAATCTTGAGTTTCCTGTTTTTTTAATCTTATTGTCTTTAAAATAAGAATTTACCTTTTTATTTAAAGTTCTAAAAAATTTTGTTTTATCTATTTTAGAAAAAACGATAGTTTGCTTTTGCATAATTATAAATGTTTAATTATAGATAGCGAAATTATGACATTTTTATTGCAATTAGATAACAATTATCAGTTTTTAACTTATTTTATGATAATCTTTATTTTTTTTATAGATTTGCAAACTACTTATTATGAAAACACTTTTAACTTATTTTACGGATTTATCCGACGAACAAATACAACAATTTACAAAGCTAGAAGCATTGTATAAAGACTGGAATGCACAAATTAATGTCATTTCTAGAAAAGACATAGACGAATTATATTTACGTCATGTTTTACATTCATTAGCCATTGCAAAGGTTATGGAATTTAAACCTAAATCTAGGCTTTTGGATGTTGGTACTGGTGGTGGTTTTCCTGGAATTCCATTGGCTATTTTATTTCCAACAAGTAAATTTGTATTGGTAGATTCTATTGGTAAAAAAATAAAAGTAGTTAATGAAGTAAGTAAAGCTTTGGGTTTAAAAAATGTAAAAGCGCAGCATATGAGAGCTGAAAATGTTCAAGGTGATTTTGATTTTGTAGTAAGTAGAGCCGTTACTAAAATGGATGATTTTACCAAATGGATTCGTAAGAAAGTTGCTGTTAAACATAAACATAACATTAAAAATGGCATCTTGTATTTAAAAGGAGGCGATTTAACTGAGGAACTTAAAAACTTCCCTAAAGCGACCTTATATAATATTTCTGACTTTTTTGACCATGAATTTTTCGAAACTAAAAAAGTAGTGCATATTCCTATTAAAAACAGATTGTAAATTTTGAAAGTTTTTTATTCAGCTGAAATTATTTATCTTGCTTTGCATTCCCACGAAAGTGAGAATCCATAAAAAACAAAATAGATTCCCTCTTTCAATATTTCTTATTAAAGAATAATTTACTAAAACAAATAATTAAGCTCAATACTTAATAAAAACAATTAAGGGTTTCTCAAATGAGAAACCCTTAATGCGATTGGCGGTTTAAACCAATCTAATCAACTAACCAAACCTTTGTTTTAAAACTGTGTTTACAGTTCCTGCGTTATTAGTCGCAGTATATTGTTATCTATTACTAATTTTTGTAATGGATTGTTTTTTAATTTTTGTTTTACGTTTTACTTTAAAACGCTTTCTGTCTTTTTTATCAACACTACCATCTTTTTTATAGATGATATTATCACGACCTACAAACTCGTAAGTTGTATCTGAACTGTGATGATATAAACTTATGCTTCCGTCATCTATAACGCTCAATTCAAACTCTTCATTGTCATTGTTGTCATAATTTAATGTTAATATTTTTAAATTATCAATGCCTTGTACATCAAACACTTCGTAATCGCCTTCAAAATCCCACAATAAATTAGGAACGGTTGTACCGCCTACATCTTGCGATGAAGTGAAAACATTCACGTTTTCTGGTATAAAAGCCAAGTAATTTTCATCATCAAAAGCATTGGTTACACCACCAATTGTATCATTTTTTTCCCAAGCACTGTACTCTTGTAAAAAGTATTCTATATTATCGTAAAAAATACCATCGTAATCAAAGTTTGAAACCGAATAACCTTTTAAGGTATAAGTTACATTTTCATAATGATCTCTAAATTTTATACGGTTATTGGATATTTGAATCACTTCAAAATCGATGTTGCCATCCAAATCGTGATCTATTCTTAATTCGTGTCCCGATGTATTATAATAGCCAATTTGATCTCCATAACCATCGCCAACCGAGCCTAAATCTACCAAGTTGTTATTAGCGTAAATTTTTCCGTTTTCAAAAGAAACCGTAAATGCTAATGACATAAAACGTACATCACCCGAACCTGTTGTTTGGTTTGAATCTATATACCAAACATCACGAGACTGTAGAATTTCATTTAAAGAAACTTCGTCTCCGTAAGTATCTTCTCCACAAGATGTGAATAAAACTGTTGCTAAAAGCAAAACGAGTGTTAATTTTAATGTTTTCATCTGTATACTATTTATATTAAAGCCAAAACTTTAATGGTTACTGATGAGTTTATTTCAAACTTTATGCCAAAATTGGTTTTTTTGTTTTAAAGTTGTGGTTTATTAATAAAGAGAGAAAATTATTTCTTTAAAGAAAAGCAGCATTAAATTGAAATTATATTAGTTCAATAACTAAAACAAGTCTTGCCTTCTATGTATTTTAAAGAATTAGTCTAATATCATTACCTAGAAATCTATTTAATAATTTACAAATCAATCACATCCAAAAAAAAATCTTATTTTTGCCCGCTTAAAAACGAACCAATTATGACTGCATTTATAAGAAAACACACTAGTAACGCTAAAAATGATATTTTATCTGGTATGACCGTTGCGTTAGCATTGGTTCCCGAAGCAGTAGCTTTTGCTTTTGTTGCAGGTGTAGATCCATTAGTTGGATTGTATGCTGCATTTATGATTGGTATCATTACCGCAATTTTTGGCGGTAGACCAGGAATGATTTCTGGTGCAACTGGCGCTTTAGCAGTAGTGATGGTTTCCTTAGTGGCTCGTGGAAATGCAATGGGTGAAGAAGCAGAACAACTTGGCTTATACTATTTATTTGCAACCGTAATTTTAATGGGAATTATTCAAATGTTAGCCGGTCTTTTTAAGCTAGGAAAATTTGTACGTTTAATTCCACATCCAGTAATGATGGGTTTTGTAAACGGATTGGCCATTGTGATTTTCATATCGCAGTTAGGCATGTTTAAAAAAATTACAAAAGATCATTATGGTAATAATAGAATAGAAACCGTTTCTAAAGAAAAAATAATGTCTATTGATGGTGATAGAATTTTTGATGTTTCTACTAACAAATTGATGTTTGTAAAAACAGGAAATCAATTAATATTGCCCGAAAACAATACAGTTGCTTACACAATATATGACAACCAAGTGTTTGATAACACGACTAAAAAAGTGAAATTTAATTTTGATGAACAGGGAATTTACAAAATAGAAAAGAAAGGCTTTGCAAAGCAGTATTTAGGGAAGAGCAACTTATTATTAATGTTAGGTTTGGTTTTATTAACCATGCTTTTAATGTGGGTTTTACCAAAAATTTCCAAGAACATTCCCGAAGCCTTAGTTGCAATTTTAGTGGTTTCATTAATTGCAATTTACGGGAAGTTAGGCGTAGCAACTGTTGGTAGTTTTATTACAGATGGTGGCGGAAAAGGTTTGGAAGGTAGTATGCCAAAATTTCAATGGGATATTTTTAGTAAAGTGCCGTTTACAATGAAAACCTTATGGTTTATTGGTCCTTACGCATTTATTTTAGCAGCAATTGGTTTAATAGAATCTTTAATGACCTTAAATTTAGTTGATGAACTAACCGAAACTCGTGGAAACTCAAACCGAGAATGTTTAGCTCAAGGTGGTGCAAATATTGTAACTGGATTATTTGGTGGAATGGGTGGTTGTGCAATGATTGGACAATCTATAATTAATATAAAAGGTGGTGGACGTAACCGTTTATCAGGTATAACCGCAGCATTATTATTATTGATTTTTATTTTATACGCTTCTGGCTTAATCGAACAAGTACCAATTGCAGCTTTAGTTGGTGTAATGTTTATGGTAGTTATTGGCACATTTGCTTGGTCTAGTTTTAGAATACTAGGTAAAATTCCTTTACCAGATGCTTTGGTATTAATAACCGTATCCTTAGTAACTGTTTGGAAAGATTTAGCCGTAGCAGTAATTGTTGGTATAATCATGTCGGCTTTAGTTTTTGCTTGGGAAAATGCCAAACGCATTAGAGCCCGAAAACGCATCAAAGAAGATGGTACAAAAGTATACGATATTTTTGGCCCTTTATTCTTTGGATCTATCCAAGCATTTAACAGTAAATTTGATGTTAAAAATGATCCTGACAAAGTAGAAATTGACTTTTTGGAATCTAAAGTGTCAGATCATTCTGCCATAGAAGCTATTTTTAATTTAGTAGAACGTTATGAAACAGCCGGTAAAAAAGTTACCTTAAAACACTTATCGGAAGAATGTAAAGATTTAATGACAAAAGCGTCACCAAAATTGGTAAATGTTATTGAAGAAAATATTGACGATCCTCGTTATCACGTAATGACACAAGGTAGTTTTGAATAACTCTTAAGCTAATAAAGACACGCCGTAAACAGCAACCATAAAGTATACTGCAATCGTCATTGCACCAGCATAATCTTTCGCTACACGTTGTCCTAATAAAAGCATTAATAATGTTTTAGCAGATATTACAGCGCCCCAAAAACCAATTTGGGTAGAACCACTGCTGTAAATTTGGAACAATCCAACAATACATAATATACTTGCAACCAATTCCATTAATGCAATAAATCCAAGCATTAAGCTGGACTTTCCTTTCATAAACGTATTCTTAAAATGATCGTTAAAATAGGCAATGTTACCATTCCAATCCAATATTTTATCCAATGCCGATGTTAAAAAAGTAATAATTAAAAATGCTAAAACCAATAACTGAGGTGCAAATTTAGTGCCTGTTTGAATTAAATGCTCTATCATAATAAGGTGCGTTTTATAAAAGTTAATAATACAAATATAGATAAAATGAAAGACTTAAGATACAAGACTCTATTATTGCTAGGGTAAACTCACACTTAAATAAAAAAAGGCTGTTTTTTTTAAAGGAAATCATATTATTTGTAGAAACTGTGTAAACTTCTAGCGTTAATAACCTTGGCAAAAATAACGCTAGAAAGGTTATTTAAACATCAAAAAAACAACTGATAAAGTTGTAAATAATAGTGTGAATTTGCCCTTACATTATCTCTCAAAGATATAATGTGTTTGTAAATATGTTGTATTTTTATAGAATCAAATTCTATTCTATATTTAACGAATACTATTTTTTAAATTACGTTTACTAAAACAGGGCAAATGACAACAATCAAATGTGCTACTTTTACGCTAAAGTAATTAATATCATTAAAAATCAACAATACTATGAACTCAAAAATTCAAAAATTAGCCGCTATAATAATACTAGCAAGTATGGTTCTTTTTTCATTCAACTCGTGTAAAAAAGACAGCAAAACAACCAACGATAATTTATTTAAATATCGAGATTATGTATATTATACTACTTCGGGAAGAGTATCCGTAAATGAACCTATTAAAATTGTAATGTCAAAAGATGTAGCAAGTTGGGAAGCTAATAAAGAAATAACGGATGCTATTTTGAGTATTTCACCATCTGTTAAAGGAAAATTACAAGCTTTAAATAAGCGTACGTTAATTTTCAAACCAGATAATGCGTTAAAATCAAACACCACATATACTGTAAGTGTTAAATTAAAGGATTTATTTACTATTGACGATAAATTTAAAAAATATAAATTTTCGTTCAGTACCATTGATCAAAACTTTAAAATTAATACCAAATCATTACAATCATACTCTAAAAATTGGCAGTATTTAGAAGGTTCAATTAGTACAGCAGATAATTTGTCATTAACTGTTGTAAAACAACTTGTTAAAGCAACTCAAAAAGGAAAATTACTTGCTTTAAAATGGAATGAAGACACTTTAAATAGCACACATTTCACATTTACAATTGATAGTATTCAACGTTTTGAAGACGATAGTACAATTGACATAAAATGGAATGGAAAAAAATTTAAGATTGATAGTAAAGGGGAAAATGAATATAAAATTATTGGAATAAACAATTTTTCGGTTGCTAATGTTCAAGTATTACAATCACCAGAATTACATTTACAAATCAATTTTTCTGATCCTTTAAAAAAACAACAAAACTTTAGCGGATTGGTAAATGTAGAAAAAGCAGGAAAATTAAAATATGTTGTTGATGGTAATGTGTTAAAAGTATATCCAAGCAACCGCATAGTAGGTAATGTAAATGTTGAAGTCTTTACAGGGATTAAAAGTACCGATAATTACAAACTTATAAACGGCTATAGTGAACGTGTAGCTTTTGAACAATTAAAACCATCTGTAAAACTAGTCCGTAGTGGTGTTATTTTACCAAATTCCAACAATCTAAAATTCAATTTTGAAGCTGTAAATCTTAAAGCTGTTGATGTAAGAGTGATTAAAATTTATGAAAAAAACGTGTTACAGTTTTTACAAAGCAACCGTTTAAGTAGTAACAATAAAAACCAAATACGTAAAGTAGGAAGACGTATTGCAAAAAAAACCATTAAATTAATAAATAAAGATATAGATAACGATGGCAAATTTAAAACCTATTCGGTTGATTTAGCACGTTTAATCCGTACAGAACCTGGCGCAATTTATCGCGTGGAATTAAGTATGAAACCCGAATATTCCTTATATAAATGTGACGATAACTCATCAGAGAGCAGTAATGATAACGATTACGAAGACGATTACTACGAAGATGACTACTATTATGACGATCAAAAAAGTTATACAGCAGAAGAAGCAAAAAATTTAGACGAACGCGAAGAACAATATTGGGATAATGTTATTTATTCTTATCAAAATAATAGATATTACAATTGGCAAGACAGAAAAAACCCTTGTAAAGATGCCTATTTTAATAATGATCGTATTGTATCTCAAAATATATTAGCGTCCAATTTGGGTGTTATTGTAAAAAAAGGACAACAGAAAAATTACACCTTTGCCGTGTCAAATATTTTGACAACCAACCCTGTTTCTGGAGCAAAAATTACCTTATACAATTACCAGCAAAAACAAATTGGTTCAACCACAACAAACAGTGATGGATTAACGCAGTTTAAACAAAACAAAAATGCCTATTTTGCTATTGTAAGTAAAGGCCAAAGTAAAACCTATATCAATTTAGATGAAGGTTATGGTTTATCTTTAAGTAAATTTAATGTTTCGGGTAAAAGAATAACCAAAGGATTACAAGGTTATATTTATGGCGAACGTGGCGTTTGGAGACCTGGCGATACGTTACATCTTAATTTTATATTAAATGATAAAGCAAATAAATTACCAAGCAATCATCCAGTAAAAATGGAAATTACGGATGCTCGTCAAAAATTAGTTTATAAAAAAACACTTTTACAAGGCGAAAAAGGGTTTTATAATTTTGATATACCTACATCAGATAGTGCACCAACTGGAAATTGGAACGCTTTAGTTAGTGTTGGTGGCGCAACTTTTAGCAAATCGTTAAAAGTAGAAACCATCAAACCAAATCGTTTAAAAATAAATATCGATTTTCCAAATGACGTATTAAGCGCAAACAACCCAATAGCTGGAAATTTACAAGTAAAATGGTTACACGGCGCACCTGCCAAAAACTTAAAAGCCGATGTTAATGTGAAATTTTCAAACGCGTCAACAAGTTTTAAAAAGTTTCCAAAATATGTGTTTAATGATCCAACGCGTGAATTTATTGGCGAAGAAATTAATATTTATGACAATACTTTAGATGCTGATGGTTTAGCAAAAATTTCTAAAAAAATAAATCTTAAAAGTAAAGCGCCTGGTATGTTAAGAGCGTCATTTTTTACAAGAGCTTTTGAAAATGGAGGCGATTTTTCGATGGATGTATTTTCAAAAAATTACGCGCCTTATATTTCTTTTGTTGGTTTAAAATCACCTAAATCACGTGCGTATGGCTCTTTCTTTACCGATGAAAATGTAAGCTTTGACATTGCTACAGTAGATGATAAAGGTAATCCAATTAGAAGAAAAGGACTTGAAGTTAAAGTGTATGAAATAAAATGGCGTTGGTGGTGGAGTTCGTCTTACGATGATTTAGCGGCGTATAATGGTAGTAAATACCATAAAACATTCAAATCGTTTACGATTAATACGGATACAAATGGTAAAGCCAAAATTAAAATAAATGTACCTAATAGTAAAGGTGGCAGATACTTAATTCGTGTATATGATCCAAAAAGTGGGCACGCAACTGGTAGAACGGCTTATTTCTATAAAGATTGGTGGAAAAGACAGAATAATGACGATCCAGAAGCTGCAAAAATGTTGGTTTTCTCGTCGGATAAAGAGACTTATAATGTTGGCGAAACGGCGCGTATTACGTTTCCGTCTGGTAAAGGTGGCACTGCATTAGTGAGTATTGAAAATGGAACCGAAGTACTGAGTCAAAAATGGGTAAAAACCAGCAATGGCAATGAAACCACAACCGATATTTATATCGATAAAACAATGGCACCAAATGTGTTTGTAAACATCTCTTTATTACAAAAACATGCATCGGTAGATAATGATTTACCTTTACGTTTATACGGAATTATCCCATTAATGGTAGAAAACCCAAACACCCGTTTGCAACCTGTCATTGATATGCCAAAAAAATTGCGTCCAGAACAAAATTTCACCCTAAAAGTACGTGAAAAAGACGGTAAAAAAATGACGTATACCATTGCGGTTGTGGATGAAGGTTTACTTGATTTAA
>JAZGEV010000055.1:0-5106 GCA_036478895.1 Flavobacteriaceae bacterium
ACTTAAGAATTGCCTTGATTGGGATTTTATAAATACCAAAGAGACTAAAGAACTCAATTTAACACACAACTTGATAGCAGACAAAGCGGGCATTAGAAATTTAATGGGTATTTATAATAGTGACTTAATTTTAAGTTATAAAAGTAGGGTTAAAAAGTATATTAAAGACAATGGAGTTAAAGGAGATTTTTCTGATAAAACATTTGGGGAAGTAATTGATATTTTAAAGGAAGGCAAAACAGGAAGAGATTTGAATAAAATAATGCCTACAAATGGGATGGAAACTTTTATTAATAATGATCAAACTTTATATGCAGAAGCCTTAAATTATAATTGGGAAATTTTTTCAAAGATTTATGTAGATAAAGATCAATTATTAGACGACAAAAAACAAGATGAAGAGGATGAAAACAAAAAAGGTTCAAAGCGTGATTCATTGATTAGACATCTTTTTAAAATTCAAACTAATATTTTTTATTACCTTAATAAACAATATAATGAATTTTTAAGAGTGACCGATTATCGCCATAACATTTGCTGTATTGAAGATAAACGTACATTAAAAGCAAATATAGAATCTTTAGTTGCTGTTGAAAATAAAACGATAGAAGAAGTAATAATTGAAGCTGATGAGAAAGGAATATGTTTGATTGATGATTATTTAAAGAAGTTTAAACTTGAAAAAGAGTATGTATATAATAGGGTGCAAAAAGTTCAGTTCAAAGAATTTCAAAAATTATACGATTACTTAGAAGGGTATACCCCTTTTTCCACACAACATAAGACCAAAGGTGCTGAATTTAACAAGGTGTTGGTTGTGCTTGATAATGGTGGCTGGAGAAATTATAATTTTGAGAATTTATTTTTAGGAACAGGAACTCCTTCTGTTTTAGAAAGAACACAAAAAATTTTTTATGTTTGTTGCACAAGAGCAAAAGAAGAACTAGCAGTTTATTATTATTCTCCTAATGATTCTGTAATAGCAAAAGCTAAGGAATGGTTTGGAGAAAAAAATGTAATAAAAATTTAAAAATCGAATATTAATACTGAGTTCCAAAATTTAAACAAAGTAGGTGTTTTATAAAAATTATTCAGTCTAGATAAGTTATTTTAAATAATGATTGAAAAAAACTAAGTGTTAAGAAAAACTCAATACTACATATAATTTGTTATTTACATTAGTTTATATTGAAATCTTACCTACCAAACCGTCTAAACATTCTAAGGGCATACCAAAAGATTAGCGCAATGGAAGCAAACAGCGATAAAGAAGCACTAACATATTTGTGCTTACTGTATCTTCTCATAATATTTGAAGTATCATAAAGGACACTACCGCCGCCAATTGCTATCATAGCAACATCAAACCAAATACCGAGGCTAAATTTAAATAGAAGTGCAATGATGATTAAACCCAAAGCTATAAAACCTCCCCACATTAACATAGACCGTAAAAAAGAGAAATCTTTTTTAGTAATAATTACAATCGCAGTTAAAGCCGTAAAACCAACAGCAGTAAATATTGCGGCATTTTCAATTGCTCCCGGAGCAATTCTATCTGTTTGATATAACAAGGGAATTAAAATTAATGCTTCAGCAATAATATATCCACCCAAGCCAACATACTGGAGTGTTAACGACTCAGCTTTGTAAGCTACTTTTCTAGCCAACCAAGCAACCACCATAAACGCACCAAGTATTGCAAGCCAAGGAATACTAAACATCCACTGTGCAACAGTTTCTGCAATTCCACTTTCAAAGAAATAAACCTCCAAAGCTACAACTGCCAATATTGCAAGTAGTAAATGCGAGTACACTTTTACTACGAATCCTTCTTTTGATTGACCCAAGTTTACTCTTGTTGATAGATTTGAAAATCCGCTATTTATAAATGACGACATAAAACCTCGTTGTAAAATGTTAAAATAAATATTGGTTGCAATTTATATAATTTAAATTTAAAACTAACAATTATTGATAACTGACAAATATTTCAATTGTATGTTTTCAATAATTTCGTAAAACTTATTTGAAAATTTATAAAGGGATTTTGCAAAAGGAATTGTGCGAGTTGGTTTTTCAGCCTCTTTAATTTTTAAAACATTTAGTAAGCTGTACCTTGTGCGTGTAACTGCTTTCATTTTATTCGTGTACTTTGTTAGCAACTAATATTATTCATTCCAAATACCATTCTTAAATAATTGAAACCACTTTTCAATATCCGCTCGGTTATGTAATTTGATTTTCTTAAAAATTTCTCTCGCAAATTCAATAGGTGCAATTCCATTTGCTGTTATTATATTTTTGTCTGTAACAGATAATTCAGATTGATATTTTGTTTCACCTTTATATTCGGGAGCGATATATTTCAAGTAATCTAATGCGTTACTTGTGTGTTTTACATTATCCAAGAAACCTTTTTTACCTAAAAATGTTGTTGCGGCACATATTGCAGCAATGGTTTTATTTTTAGTATAAAGAGTTTCTACTAGCTTATCAATTCCCTTTATAGACTGTTCTTCCCAAGCACTTCCTCCCGGCAAAACTAGAATTGAAATATTATCTAACTTTAATTGTTTAATTGATAAGTCGGGTGTAATTTTAAGACCACCAACAGATGTAATTTCCAAACCATCAATTGTAAAAAACTTTAAGGTAATCTTTTTACTTTTTTTCAATTCAGGTGTTAGATACGAAATTTCCCAATCAGAAAATCCATTGAAGAGAAAAATATAAATATTTACTGTTTCCATAATTATTACTTTATTTGCCTGGTTATCAAATCAATTAAAGGTTTTGCAGATTTCCAATGCCCCATAATTTTTGAACTTAACTTCATTTTAGTAATGAAGTTTGGTTTTTGTTCCGATATATAATAAAACTGCTTATTAGCAATAAAGGTTCAATATTAAAAATCTCTTGAAATTCAACAGGAATTCTTTTATTTACATCTCCATGAATTTTTCCAAATGTTTTCATAAATATTTTTTCAGAATACAATTTAGTAAAAGTGCTTGGATTGTTTTTTATTTGTTGACGAATACTAATTGAATCTTAGTTTTCTTTCAAGCATTCATTGTTAAATTCTTGAATATCATTTATAAAATCATCTACATTTTTCTCTTCGGTTGCCCACGATGTAACCAACCTAATAACTAAATACTCTTTATCGATTACTTTCCATCGATAAAAACTATATTTTTTTTCCAATAGCTCTATGAGCTTAATAGGGAGAATTGGAAATAACAAATTAGAATTAGCATCTGTAAGAAGTGAATATCCTAACTCTTTCAGATTATTACGAATTTTTGTACTCATTAAATTGGCATGCATAGCAAGGTGATAAAATAAGTCTTCTTTAAAAAGTTCTATAAACTGAATGCCTAATAATCGCCCTTTAGCTAATAAAGCACCTCTTTGTTTTATGTTTACTACAAAGTTTTTCTTTAACTTATCATTATTTACAACAATAGCTTCACCTAATAAAGCACCATTTTTTGTAGCTCCTATGTAGAATATATCAGTATATTTTGAAATGTCTCGAAGTGTGAGCATACTTTCTTTATTGCATAATGCATTCCCAATTCTTGCGCCATCTAAAAATAGATAAAGTTCTTTCTCTTTGCAAAAAGTGTATAACTGCTTTAATTCTTGTTTGTCATATATTGTACCCATTTCGGTAGCGTTCGATATATATACAATTTTAGGTTTAACCGTATGCGGATATGACATATGGTTATTTAAAACTATATGAATATCTTCTTTAGTAATTTTACCAGTATCAGTATGTATCGTGTTTACTTTATGTCCTGTCATTTCTATTGCTCCTGCCTCGTTGTTAACAATATGACTGCTACTTGCTGTTATTACAGACTCATAAGGCTTTAGAATAGAAGAGGCAACAATTAGATTTACTTGTGTTCCGCCAGAAATAAAATAAATATCGACAGTAGAATTTTCCATTTTCTTTTTTAATAATTCTTTTGCCCTTAACGAATATTTATCTTCTCCATATCCTAATTGTGGTTCTAAATTTGTTTTCTCTAATGCTTTTAAAATATTAGGATGACAACCTTCATTATAATCAGATAAGAAATTGTATTTCTTCATTTTTTTCACTTTTTATTATCTACACTCCACTTAAGAGCTGTCTAAGTATGAATTTTTCCTGTATCAAATATTGGAATATCTACATCTAATTCTGAAATTAGAATAAGCAATTTTATATTATGTAAAAGCCAAAAATTGTTATTATCAATACTTTTATTTGAATAAAGTTTTTATGCCATTTTTTAGTTCGAAAACAGATTTCACTTCTTTAGAATTTAATGGCTTATCAAAAACGGTAAGCTCATCCAGCAAGCCAATATAGCCCAAGCCTAGCATAATTTTTCCGTTTTTAGCGTCCCAAGTAAACGGATCGTTAATATCTTTTACAACACCTTGAAATTCACCATTTATATATAATTTAAATTCTGATTTTGTTTTTGTGTTTACTTTAGAAAAAACAATTGCAACATGTGTCCATGTTTTAGACTGAAATGGAGATGGGTTTACCGTAACTGTACGCTTGTTCCAATCTGTTTCGTCGCTATCATTATTCGGGTCCCACACGGCTATATCTCCCATCGCTCCTAATCTAAATTGTCTTGGGTTATGAACTGTAAAATCTACCCATAAACCAGCATCACTCCATTTAGAATCTGTAATGCAAATGGGGTCGCAATAGCTAGGTGCTAAATCTTTGTTAGGGTCTAATCGCAACCAAAAAGATACGGTACCACTCCAAGATGTATTACTATACCCTACATTTTTATAAGCTTTATAAAAAACAGCAGAGGTTTTTGCTTCTTTAAAGTGAAGCGCATCACCTGAAAGTCCTTTACCTTTAGCTAAAACAATATTAGAATCATTTAAACCTTTTTTGGCATTAGCTGCTTCTTTATAATTTTTAGCTGTATACAGATTTGAATCACCTAAAGCTACGTCTGCAGATGTTTTTCCGTAGAATGAACTGTAAAAAAGAATGTGGTCTTTTAGTTGTTTCTCTTGCGAAAAAGAAATAGTTGTAATAAGAATAAAGCAGACTCTAACTGTGGATAAAAG
>JAZGEV010000056.1:0-6211 GCA_036478895.1 Flavobacteriaceae bacterium
TGCTACTAGATGCTACTTTAAATAAATCATCCGATAAAGAAGGAGAAAAACTTGCTATAGATCCTTGAACCACATTTTCCTTAACACCAAAAGAATTTTTAGCCAAACCAATTACTTTATGTGCACTTGTAATTGTGGTGTTTTGAAAGGCTTTGTTTGAAAACGCTTTACGTTTTACTGTAAATGGTGACAAATTACTTGGTACAGCCATAACGTTTGAAGCCAAGCCAGCATCCATTTTTACAGCTACCAATGGTGCAAGATATAAACCATTAGCACTTGAATCAATAATAATTATATCTGATTCTTCACTAGATGCCACTTCCTGAATTACATTTGCGTATGCTTTGGCATTAAATGTTCCTAATTTATCATCATTAACTTCCAACACTTTTTCTGCGCCATATTGATACAATTCACTAGCATTACTTGCATTTATTGTAAGTACAACTAAATCTGTACCTAACTGACTAGCCACTTGATTTCCGTAAGATACGGCTTCAAATGCTACTTTTTTAAATTTTCCTTCCGATGATTCGGCAAAAACTAATACTGACATATTTTATTTAGACTTTAGACTTATAGATATTAGACATTAGATGCTTTTATCTATAAGATTATTATTTTATTTTTAAATTACTTTAGCTTCTGTATGCAACAAATTAACTAATTCGTCCACATTATTAGCATCAATCATTTTACAAGCCGATTTCTCTGCTGGCTTTTCAAAACTTGCCGCACTTGTAGTTTGATCACTTGCTATTGCTTCTACAACATTTAATGGTTTTTTACGCGCCATCATTATGCCTCTCATATTTGGAATACGTAAATCTTTTTCTTCTACAATCCCTTTTTGACCTGCAACTACTAGTGGTAAATTGGCTTTTAAAAGTTCTTTTCCACCATCTATTTCTCTAGCTACTGTAGCACTATCGCCTTCAATTTCTAATCCAACACAAGCATTTACAAAATTATAATCTAAAATACCTGCTAGCATTCCTGGCACCATTTGTCCGTTATAATCTATGGATTCTTTTCCCGCAATAATTACATCATAATTGCCGTTTTTAGCAACTTCTGCTAATTGTTTTGCAACGAAAAAACTATCTGTTGCTGGTGCGTTTACACGTATAGCATCATCGGCACCAATAGCCAAACATTTACGTAATGTTGGGTCGCTACTTGCTTCACCAACATTAACAACAGTAACTGTTGCGCCTTGTTTTTCTTTAAACCACATAGCACGTGTTAAACCATATTCATCATAAGGATTAATGACAAATTGCACGCCATTGGTATCAAAATTGGTATTACCATCGGTAAAATTAATTTTTGATGTCGTGTCAGGTACGTGACTTATACAAACTAAAACTTTCATAAGTATCTTTTATTAAAAATTATACGCCCCAAATTTACTGCTTTTTTTTGAAATATACTATGCGTGCATAATATATTTTATTGAAATTAGATTTTATTTTATTGTTGGTATTTTTTATTACAAAATACTTACTTTTGCATTTCATTTTATTTACAATACACAATGAAAACAATACAATTTAGAGAAGCTATTGCCGAAGCAATGAGTGAAGAAATGCGCAGAGATGAAAGCGTTTATTTAATAGGTGAAGAAGTTGCAGAATACAATGGTGCTTACAAAGCATCAAAAGGTATGTTGGATGAATTTGGCGCTAAACGCGTGATTGATTCTCCAATTGCTGAGCTTGGTTTTGCTGGTATTGCTATTGGTTCAACAATGACTGGTAATAGACCTATTGTAGAATATATGACATTCAACTTTTCTTTGGTTGGTATTGATCAAATTATAAATAATGCGGCAAAAATTCGTCAAATGAGTGGTGGACAGTTTCCGTGTCCTATAGTTTTTAGAGGTCCAACTGGATCTGCTGGACAATTGGGCGCAACACATTCGCAAGCATTTGAAAACTGGTTTGCAAACACGCCTGGTTTAAAAGTTATTGTACCATCAAATCCATACGATGCTAAAGGTTTACTTAAAGCTGCTATACGAGATAATGATCCAGTAATTTTTATGGAATCTGAGCAAATGTATGGCGATAAAGGCGAAGTGCCTGAAGGTGAATATGTTTTACCTATTGGCGTTGGAGAAATAAAAAGAAAAGGTACCGATGTTACTATTGTTTCTTTTGGAAAAATTATTAAAGAAGCTTATAAAGCTGCCGATATTTTGGCAGAAGAGAATATATCTGTTGAAATTATCGATTTAAGAACGGTAAAACCAATGGATCATGATATGATTTTAAACTCTGTTAAAAAAACAAACCGTTTGGTGATTTTGGAAGAAGCTTGGCCGTTTGGTTCTATCTCTTCGGAAATTACGTTTATGGTTCAAGAAAATGCCTTTGATTATTTAGACGCACCAATTAAACGTATTACAACTGCTGATACGCCAGCGCCTTATTCTCCAGTTTTATTGGAAGAATGGATGCCAAATGCAAATGACGTAGTAAAAGCTGTTAAAGGCGTTTTGTATCGTTAATTTTTTAGCTTAAAAAAATAGTTAAAATTCCTTTTGTGTTAAAACAAAAGGAATTTTATTTTAATAAGGTAACATAATCGAAAATTATTGTTATAATTGTATAACAAACTTACTAATGAA
The DNA here is from genome assembly GCA_036478895.1 of Flavobacteriaceae bacterium. GTDB lineage: Bacteria > Bacteroidota > Bacteroidia > Flavobacteriales > Flavobacteriaceae > S010-17. Next base: position 2,639 of record JAZGEV010000056.1, read on the forward strand.
AACCAAACTACTCCTACTTTTACTTATTATAACACAAACAATACTTGCACAAACAAAAGTAAGCGGTATTGTGATTGATGAATTTAAAGACGCCTTACCTTTTGTAAATATTGTGTTTAAAAATTCAACGAAAGGCACATCTTCTGACGAGAAAGGCACCTTTTATTTAGAATCTAAAACAACTTATACCGAATTAGAAATTTCATCTTTGGGTTACGAAACCTTAGTTATTCCTTTACAAGCTGTAAATTATGATTTAAAAATTGTTTTAAAAGAAACGGAATCTAATTTAGAAGAAATAAAACTATACTCTGGTAGAGTAAAACGAAAAGGAAATCCTGCTATTGCTATTTTAAAAAAAATGTGGCAAAAAAAACGCAAGAATGGTATTTATATGTACGATCATTATCAATACGATAAATACGAAAAAATTGAATTTGATATGAATAATATTGATTCAGCTTTTAAAAGTCAAAAACTTTTTAAAGGCATGGAATTTATTTTTGACAAAGTAGATACTTCAAATATTACTGGTAAAACTTATTTGCCCTTTTTTATTAATGAATCGATGTATAAAACCTACGGCAAAAATACATTCCCAAAAAGGTTAAGAGATGAGTTAGTTGCAAACAAAAATTCAGGTTTTGATAATAATGGTAACATCAATGAATTTTTAAAACAATTGTACACCAATTTTAATGTGTACGATAATTACATTCGTATTTTTGATAAAAGTTTTAGTAGTCCGTTAGGGAAAACAGGACCTTACGTGTATAATTATGTTTTAACCGATAGTGCTTTTATTGAAGACAAATGGTGTTATAATATTTTATTTTATCCCAAACGAAAAAACGAACTGACTTTTAAAGGCGATTTTTGGGTTAACGACTCCACTTTTGCTGTAAAGGAAATACAGATGCACGCCACACGAAGTGCTAATATTAATTGGGTGAAAGAAATTTATATTGAGCAAGAGTTTGATGTGTTGAATGATTCGGTATTTTTAATGAAACGAGATCATATGTTATCCGATTTTTCTATTGGCAAAAAGGATAAATCTAAAGGTATTTACGGTAGAAGAACAACCATTTACAACAATTACGAATTTGATATTAAAAAAGAAACAAAGTTCTACACCAAACGAAGTGAATCCGATTATAACGAAGCTATTTTTTCTAAAGATGATACCTATTGGTCAGAAAACCGTATGGAAAAACTGAATGACGATGAAGATGGTATTTACGCTATGTTGGACACTTTAAAAACGAATAAAAAATTTAAAAATCTCTATACCTTAACCGAAGTTTTAACATCGGGTTATTGGCAATTTATTCCTGGCTTTGATTATGGTCCTGTCTATTCCACAATAGGTTCAAACGATGTTGAAGGTACACGTTTACGCATTGGTGGACGAAGTTTTGTAAAACAGAGTGATAAATTTAGAGTTGGTGGTTATTTAGCTTACGGTTTAAAAGATAAAGCATGGAAATATGGAGGTTCGGCAAAATGGCTGGCACATCCAAAAAGTCGCTTAGTTTTATCTGTTGCACATAGAAATGATGTGGAACAAACCGCGGTGAGTTTAACAACGTCCAATAACGAATTGGATCGTAGTTTTGCATCGTCTTCTTTGTTTGCTAGAGGCGATAATTTTAAATTATCTAAAGTAAATATTACCAATATTGGCATCAGTTTTGAACCGATAAAAAATTTAAATGTTCGCTTTGGGGCAACTTATAAAACTATAGCGTCTGCTGCTCCAACACAATTCAATATTGATTATAGAGATGAGTTTGGTGTAATACAATCAAACATTACGCAAACCGATGTTGATGTAACTGTAAAGTTTACACCTAACCGAAAAATTAGTGGTTTTGGTGTGGATCGTTATGTTATGAATAATTTTCGTTTTCCTGTCTTTTATTTAAGCTATACTAAGGGTTTAAAAGGTGTTTTGGATAGTGATTTTGATTTTCAAAAATTGCAATTCTTTTACCAACAACGTGCACAATTAGGTGCTATTGGAAAATTAAAATATGTGATTGAAGTTGGTAAAACTTTTGGCGATGTCCCTTTATCTTTATTGGATGTAGTGCCTGGAAATCAATCGCCAATGATGGCGCAACGTACTTTTGATTTGTTGGATTATTACGAGTTTGTAACAGATCAATACGCTTCCATTCATTTGGATCATAATTTTAACGGTCGGTTTTTTTCAAAAATACCTTTGATTAAAAAATTGAATTTAAGAGCTGTTGTTGGCGCACGTGCTGTAATAGGTTCGGTTAGTAACAGTAATACTTTAATGAATGCGTCGTCTTTTAGCTATACAGCACCAGAACAAGTGTATTGGGAATATCATGCTGGTATTGACAATATTTTTAAATTTCTTAGAGTTGATGCTGTTTTTAGAGGGAATTATAGAACAATTCCTGGCGCTACTAATTTTGCTATTAAAGGTGGTTTTAATTTTTATTTTTAAGATTTTTCATTAACCTTGTCTAGAATTTCTTCTAAATTGAGTTTTGAATGGTATGTTATATTTTTCAAATGGCAAATATTTCATCTTAATATTTACTAACAGTTTGTACGTTTAGAGTTGGTTAAATTATACTAATTTTCGAGTTAAGTACTTCGTTAAATTTTTGATTTTTACTATTTCTTATTTTAATGTGAAATTTAAAATTTTGCGGGCTTTATAAATATGCCTGAATTTTCGGTTAAGCACAGACCTAAAGCATTAACTATATTCTTTGTTAGCCACTGGCGTTTCTTAAATGTTTACTTAATCGTTTTATATTCTTTTCATTTTCAAATATCGCAATTGATGGTTTGTCTTCATAGTCACAAACACTATTAACTAATAAATAATTCTTAAACCGTAAAACTGTCATTTTCAATCCCCAATTCCAACCAGAATTGTTATTGTAAAAAATTGAAGATTTAGTATTTTTATTCGTCAACATCCAATTTTCTAATTCGGCAATTTCAGACATTTTTTGTTTAAATTCTGTTCCGTTTAGTGAAATGTTAATCCGCTTAAAATTTAGACGTCTTCTTTTTACAACAAATGCTAAGATTGCTATCGAAAACCAAACTAATATTGAACTAATTATATCTTCTTCAGTACGTGAGCCAAGGTAATTTTCAGTATTCCACCTTTCAATGAGCCAATAGGTGCTCATTATACCAAGAATTAATGGAATAAATGCTACAAAATAATGCAGAAAAAAATGCCATTTCGATAAAGGCAAAATTTTAGTTTTATCTATTTTTTTGATTAAAGTACTGTCCATTTTTCTGCTTGTGGCTAACGTTTGGTATAAGATTAGTGCTGGTTAAAAATACAATGATTTTCGGGTTTACACTTAGCCAAATTTTTAATTTTTTCTTTTCCGATAATAACGCAAAATTGAAAATTTTGCGGACTTTATAAATATGCCTTTACTTTGTTTAAAACACTGACCTAAAGCATTAAGTATATACTTTGTTACCCTTTGTTTTTCTTAACTTGCTAATTGATAATTATTCACAAGAACAGAGGCAGAAATATGCAAGATTTTTTCTAATTCT
>JAZGEV010000057.1:0-15360 GCA_036478895.1 Flavobacteriaceae bacterium
TAAGACCTTTTAGAGATTTTCAATTTATGTTATTTTGGTTTGCTATATTTTTATCTGGTGTTGCATTTGTACAGTTTATAGAAATATTACCTTTATTTTATAAAAATGTCATTCATTTAAACGAACAACACATTGGTTATTTATTAGCCATGAATGGCTTTTTGATTTTTTTAACCGAAATGCCTATTGTAGAAGTTATCCAAAAAAAATACAATCATAATAATTTAGTGATTATTGGTTTGTTATTATTTGCAGTCAGTTTTTTTATTTTAAATATAGACCATTCAGTTTGGGTTATCGTATTAGCGATGATTTTATTAACCTATGGGGAAATTTTTAGTTTTCCTTTTTCAAACACCTACGCTATGGAACGAGCCAAAAAAGGAAACCAAGGCGAATATATGGCATTTTACGCCTTAACTTTTTCTAGCGCTTTTATCGTTGGACCCAAAATAGGTATGTATTTTGTAGAGCATCACGGCTTTGCAAGTCTATGGTATTTTGTAACAGGTTTACTATTAATAGCTTGTTTGGTTATGCTGTGGTTGAGACGTGTTGTAAAGAATGATAAACTTTAAATTTACACTTTCTCAAAATCAACAGCTACAACTTTATATTCGGGCGTCATTGTTTCTTTATCTCCAACATCTCCAGTAATGATATTTATAAAAACATCGGGTTGATGAAACGTTGTTCTTACCACACCAGGTTTTACGGTGTAATTTAATTTAACAGGAATTTCTACACTGCCACGATCGGAAAAAATACGTACTCTATCATCAGCTGAAATGCCTTTTTTACCAGCATCCAACGGGTTTATTTCTAAATAATCCATTGGTGATAAGGTTTGATTGTCCGTTCTACGTGTCATCGTTCCAGAGTTGTAATGTTCCAATTGACGCGCAGTTGTTAATATAAATGGATATTTTTCTCTGTGTTCTAGTAATTCAGGACTTTCTTCAAAATCGAATTTGTGAAACTTGCCTTTACCACGTTTAAATTTCCCATCTATATGCAGCATTTTTGTGTCCGTACCATGTTTGTCAACAGGCCATTGTAAGCCATTTTCGCTTAAATTCTCCCAAGTTATGCCAGTCATAAATGGTATAACATCTGCAATCTCTTCTAATATTTTTGGAGCATTGTAAATCCGTCCGGTAGGTTGTTCATAACCCATTTTATACATTATATCGATAATAATTTGTCCGTCTGGTTTGGAGTTTCCAATAGGTTCAACAACTTTATTAACACGTTGCACACGTCTTTCTCCATTGGTAAATGTTCCGTTTTTTTCAAAATAAGACGATGCTGGTAAAACAACATCTGCCATTTCGGCTGTAGCCGACATAAATAATTCCTGCACAATTAAAATATCTAATTTCTCAAACGCTTTACGGATATGGTTTGAATTAGGATCTGTCATAAGTGTATCTTCTCCTACAATCCAAAGCGCTTTAAAAGTACCATCCATTGCGCCATTTATCATTTCTGGAATTTTTAAACCTTCATTGGTTGGCATTTTTACACCATATTTATCGGTAAAGTAAGCCTGAACGTCCTTAGAATTAACATCCATATATCCAGCCGTTTGATGAGGTTGAACACCCATATCTGCAGCACCTTGCACATTATTTTGTCCACGTAACGGATTTAAACCAACGCCTTGTCGTCCAATATTCCCTGTCATCATTGCAATATTGGATAATAGCATAACCGTTTTACTGCCTTGATAATGTTCGGTAACTCCTAAACCGTGAAATTCCATGGCGTTGTTGGATTTTGCATAAGCTATGGCTGCATCACGAACCAATGATTTTGAAACACCAGTTAGTGTTTCCAATTCGTCCATATCTAAATCTAAAACATGCGATTTAAAATCGGAATAATATTCGGTATATTTTGAAATGAATTCATTATTTGCCAAATTTTCTTTGATGATATAATGTGCAAACATATTTAAGATGGCAACATTTGTTCCTGGACGTAACTGTAAATGGTATTTTGCTAGTTTAGCTAATTTTGTTTTTACAGGATCAACCACAATACTAACAATGCCTTTCATAAAGAGTTGCTTTATTTTTGCACCTGTAACGGGATGTGCTTCAGTTGGATTTGCGCCAAACAGGAAAATAGCATCGGTTTGATCTAAATCATTAACGGAGTTTGTAGCAGCACCTGTTCCAAAAGCTTGTTGCATTCCGTAGGCAGTAGGCGCGTGACAAACACGTGCACAACCATCTATATTGTTGGTATTTATTACGGTTCTAATAAATTTTTGCATCAAATAATTTTCTTCATTTGTTGCTCTACTAGATGAAATACCACCAATACTATTAGGTCCAAAATCGGATTTTATTTTCGTTAGTTTATTCGCAATAAAATCATAAGCTTCGTCCCAAGTAACTTCTTCAAATTTCCCATTTCTTTTAATCAACGGTTCTTTTAATCTATCTGGATGATTATAAAATTGAAAAGCAAAACGTCCTTTTAAACATGTATGACCTTGATTAACTTCGGCTGTTTCTGGCGCCTGAATACCTTTTATTTCACCATTAATTTTCGATACATCAAGCTGACAACCAACACCACAATACGTACATGTTGTACGGATAACTTCATCGGCGATAAGTGTTTTACTTTCAAATTTATCAGTCAAAGCTTCTGTTGGACACGTTTGTACACAAGCACCACAAGAGACACAAGCCGATAAATCAAAAGTGGTATCAAAACCTTTTATTATATTGGTTGCAAAACCTCTACCAGTCATACCTAAAATCATTTCGCCTTGAATTTCTTCACAAGCACGAACACAACGATAGCAACTAATACATTGTGATAAATCGGATTTTATATAAGGATGCGCAGTATCTTTTTCTAGATATTGATGTGTTTTTCCTTTCGGATAACGAACATCTGGAATACCAATTTGAGCAATGGTATTTTGAAATGGAGTAGGCGCTTTACCTTGTTCTGCAAAAACTTTATCAGACGGATAATCGGTTAAAACTAATTCTACAATATTTTTTCTGAGTTTTTTAATTTTTTCTGTTTGCGGATAAATATATAAGCCTTCTGCAATTGGCGTGTGACATGATGCCATTGTTCTGGTTTCACCATCTTTTTCACGAGCAACTTCTACAGAACAAACTCTACACGAACCAAAATTCTCTAAACGATCGTCTTGACACATTGTTGGAATTTCTTCACTTTCAATTCTACGAACGAATTCCAAGATGGTTTCATCCTTTTTTATTTGATGTGGCGTGTTGTTTATGTATGCTTTCATAATTATAAAGTTGTTACACTAAGATTCTCAAAGTTAAATGTAAAGTTTTAAAGCTAATGCTAAAGAATAATTTTTTTTATGCCATTCTTTAATAATTTTATATGGAAATTTAATAATAATCCCAATTTGTACTCTCCTAATTTAAGATAGGTTAATATTTGCGCAATATGTACATCCGTTAAGGTTTCAACAGTTTTTAATTCAATTACTACATTATTTTCTACTAATAAATCAATAATATAACCGTGATTTTATTTTATATATTAAGGAGCGCCTTTTCTTTTTCAACTTATAATCCTTCATTTATCAATTCATAAAACAAACACTCTTGATTGGCTAATTCTAAAAAATCAAGACCAAGTATTCTATGAATTTCTATCGCTTTCCCTAAAATAATATTTGATATTTTGTCTTCAGTCATATAAAAATCTTTGTGTTTCCTAGTGTGCCTTAGTGAAATAACCTTTTAGTTCCTCATTAAAGTATTGAAGTACATTCTTAATAGGCAACGGAACTCCGCCACCAAGCGCGCAAAGTGAACCAATTTCTAAGGTTTCTAACAAATCATCAAATAACTGTCTATCAATTTTATAATTCTCTTTTTGTGCTTTTTCTACCATTTCATAACCACGGAATGAACCAATTCTACAAGGGTAACATTTTCCACAACTTTCATCTGCTGTAAATTTTAAAAGATGTTCTAAATATTTTATCATTGGAAAATCACTTGGTATAGACACAAAACTAGCGTGTCCTAATAGGAATCCATTTTTATTTAGCGATTCAAAATCTAAAGTTAAGTCTTTTAATTTTCCAACAGGTACAATTCCACCAAGTGGACCACCAATTTGAACGGCTTTTACGTTACCTTTAAATCCACCACCAAATTTTTCAACTACTTCTGTAAGTGTTGTTCCCATTTCAATTTCATACATACCTGGCGTGTTAAAAAAACTATCTAACGATACTAATTTTGTTCCGCTAGATTGCGATGTGCCTAATATAGCATAAGCTTCGCCACCGTTTTTTAAAATCCAATGAATATTTGCAAAAGTTTCCACATTGCTTAACACAGTTGGTTTTCCATACAAACCATATTGCGCTGGATACGGCGGACGTACACGAACTTCGGGACGCATACCTTCAATAGAACTTAATAATGCGGTTTCTTCTCCACAAACATATGAGCCTTGACCGCGAATAATTTTCCATCTAAAATTGGGCGCTAAATTGTCAGTTTTAATGTCTTCAATAGCTTTGGTAATTTCCCGTATTGAATCTGGATATTCACCACGAATATACAACACACCAGTATCTGCACCAACGGTTAAACCTGATAAATACATACCAAATAAAACTTTATGCGGTTGTTGTTCCAACAAATACATGTCAGAAAATGCACCAGGATCACCTTCGTCTGCATTACAAACGATGTATTTCTGTCCATTTTTTGAGCTTTTTGAAGTGGCGTCTAATTTAAACCAAAAAGGAAACCCAGCACCACCACGACCACGTAGATTTGAGTTTTTAAGTTCGTTAAGAACGTCTTTTGTTTTGGACTTATATCCATCAGCTAATGCGTAAAATTCTTTTAAATTGTCTATTTTTTTAGTTAAAATAGGTGTTGTATTACAATCAATGTTATAATTATTAAAACATTTTGACGCCGCTTTATGTGATAGTATATTATTAATATCTTCTTTTGTATTGGCAGAATATGTTTTATCATTAAACATAAAAGCTGAATTACTATGGCAATGTCCTACACATGCTGCGTGTCCAATTTTATCTTCGCTAAAGTGTTCACTTATGTTTTTATGTAATTTCTCTTGTGTTCCAGCAGTCATACAAGCAGTACCATTACAGATATGAATTTTTTTATTACGATTTTCTTCTCTAGTAAAATCATAAAAAGAAGCCGTTCCAAAAACAACAGAATCGTCTATGTGAAATTCTTTGGCTAGAGTTTTAAACGCTTCGGGGTTTTCATTACTAACTGCTTTTTTTGATATTTCTTCAAAAAGATTTGTATCTAATTCCTTACGAGCAGATAAGTTTCGTATATTTTTATTTGCCATTGTTGTTGTACTATTTATTACAAATATAAGGATTTGAAAAGGAACATTTTATATATTTGAAAAAAATCTATAAGATGACAATTTATAAAAATCAAATTTCTATTCTTAAAAAAGATAAACGCTTAAAAAGTGTTATTAATAAAGCAACTAAAGATATTAAACCATCTTTAGAGTTTGATATTTATCATTATTTGTTAGAAAGTATTGTGTCGCAGCAATTATCGGTAAAAGTTGCCGATATTATTTTTAATAGAGTTTTGGATTTGTTCCCCAACAGGTATCTAAATGCAAAGCAACTAATTGCTATGGATAAAGAGATACTACGTAAAGCTGGATTGTCTTACAGAAAAGTTGATTATCTTAAAAATGTGGCAGAATTTTCATTAGAAAATACCTTTGATTATGAAACTCTTCAGAAAATGACCGATAATAAACTCATTGATTACTTTACTCAGATAAAAGGCGTAGGAAAATGGACTGTACAAATGTTGTTGATGTTTCCTATGGATCGACCCGATGTTTTTCCTGTAGATGATTTAGGAATACAGAATAATATGAAGGAAATATATGGTTTAATATCTGATAAAAACAATCCAGATTCATTATCAAAAAAAGAATTTAAAATTGCTCTAGAAGATATTGCAAACAATTGGAAACCTTATCGTACATTGGCATCAAAATATATTTGGAATTATAAATAGAATAAAAATGCACCATAATAATTTACATAATGGCTCTTATGATATTGATTTACTTTGTAAACATTATAAGAAGTTAGAAACATTTGTTTTTACCAACAAGTATGGTACTAAAACAATCAAATTTTCTAATTCTAAAGCGGTAAAAGCATTAAATACTGCTTTGTTAGTAACGTATTATAATATTTTGAATTGGGAATTTCCCGATGAAAATTTATGTCCGCCAATTCCAAGTAGAGTAGATTATATTCATCATTTAGAAGACTTGATTGGTCAAAAACAGAAAGTATCAGTATTAGATATTGGAACTGGCGCTACTTGTATATATCCTTTATTAGGAAATAGCGTTTATAAGTGGTCTTTTGTTGGAACTGATATAGATGATTTGTCTTTGGAAATAGCATCAGAAATTATAAAAAAAAACAAACTAGAATCTTTTATTAATTTGCGCTTGCAAAAAGATAAAAATCAGATTTTAAAAGGCATAATAAAAGAAGGTGATTTTTTTGATGCTGTAATGTGTAATCCACCTTTTTACAAGACAGAAGAAGAAGCTATTGAAGCCAATTCTCGTAAGCAGCGAAATTTAAAAATTTCGTCAAATGAACGTAATTTTAGTGGTAATAGTAATGAACTTTGGTATGTTGGAGGCGAAAAGGCATTTTTGCATAATTATTTATATGAAAGTAGTTTGTTTAAAGAACAATGTACTTGGTTTACAAGTTTGGTTTCCAAAAAGGAAAATGTAAAAAGTATGTATAAATCCTTAAAAAAGTTAAAAGTAAAGACAATAAAAACCATTGAAATGTCACAAGGAAATAAAATCACACGTATTGTGGCTTGGCGTTTTTCTTGATAAAATCACAAATCAAACTAGGACTAGACCCTATTTCAACCCTTTATTTTATTGTTTTATGTGTCAATTGATAAATATTTGCACTGTTCCAAATAATTGGGATATAATCAAAACCATTTATAAGGTGGTTTACAAAAATATTTATTATGATACATTTAGTTAAAGTATGTACACTTAGTTTAATTGCAATTTTGTTTTCTCTAAACATAACAGCTCAATCTTCAAAAAGTAATGATTTAGCAATGAATATAGAGTCAAAATCTGGTGTTTTTCAATTCGAGAATGACGTTTTGGATTACGGAACAATTTTAAAAGATTCCAACGGAAAGAGGGTTTTTACTTTCAAGAATACAGGAAATTCACCAATTGTCATAAACAAAGTGAAAGCAAGTTGTGGTTGTACAGTTGCAACAAAACCTAACGCACCAATTATGCCTGGCGAAACTGCTGAAATTGGTGTAAGCTATGCTACAAGTAGAGTTGGTAAATTTTCGAAATCAATTACTATTTCATCAAACGCTAGTGAGCAATCAAAAGTGTTAAGAATTAAAGGTGAAGTTCTTAAAGTTGGAAGCGCTGTAGCTGTAGTTAAATAATATTAACTAATTTGATTGAATTCTTTACGTTAATAAAAGTCGATAATGTATTCTAAAAAATACGTTATCGACTTTAACTTATTTGTAGATTGACAAAAAGATAAATTAAAATAATACTTATTGTATTATTTCTTTCTAAAGTAAATTGTGATTGGGACACCTTCAAAATTATAAATTTCCCGCATTTTATTTTCAATAAAACGTTTGTAAGGATCTTTTACATATTGTGGTAGATTGGCAAAAAAGACAAACTGTGGCGTTTGTGTTGGTAATTGCATACAGTATTTAATTTTCACATATTTACCTTTCAATGCTGGTGGCGGATTACTTTCAATTATAGGCAACATCGTTTCGTTAAATTTACTCGTTGCTATTTTTATTTTTCTGTTTTGGAATACTGCCACAGCGGTTTCCAATGCTTTTAGTAAACGTTGTTTATTTAATGCAGAAATAAACACGATAGGTACATCTCTAAAAGGAGCAGTTTCTTCGCGAATAGTTTCCTCAAATTTCTTTGCGGTTTTAGTTTCTTTTTCAACCAAATCCCACTTATTAACCAAGATAACAATCCCTTTTCTATTTTTTTGAGCCAACCAAAAGATATTTTGATCTTGTCCTTGAAAACCTCTTGTAGCATCAATAATTAAAATAACAACATCAGAATATTCAATAGAACGTACAGCTCTCATCACAGAATAAAACTCAATATCTTCTTTAACTTTTGATTTTTTACGAATTCCGGCAGTGTCAATCAGATTAAAATCAAAACCAAATTTATTAAATTTAGTGTCAATAGAATCTCTTGTTGTACCTGCAATGTTGGTTACTATATTACGTTCTTTACCAATTAAAGCATTAATAAAAGAAGATTTTCCAGCATTAGGTCTTCCAACAACTGCAAATCTTGGTAAATCACTTTCTTCTTCTTCGGTAGGTTTAGGCATTTCTGCAACTAAAGCATCTAATATTTCTCCAGTTCCACTACCATTTATGGCAGATAATGAATAATAATCTCCCAAACCAAGAGCGTAAAATTCTGATGCATCTGCTTCACGCATCGCATTATCTACTTTATTAACGATAAGGTAAACAGGCTTTTTTTGTCGTCTTAATAAATTGGCAACTTCATCATCGGTTGGTGTAATTCCACAAGTAACATCAACCACAAAAAGAATAAAGTCGGCTTCATCCATTGCTAGTTCTACTTGTTTGCGAATTTCTGCTTCAAAAATATCGCTAGACCCTTTTACATATCCACCAGTATCAATCAATGAAAATGGCTTTCCATTCCACTCACTTTGCCCATAATGTCTATCACGAGTTACACCACTTGTATCATCTACTATGGCTTGTCGTTTTTGAATCAACCTATTAAATAAAGTTGATTTTCCAACATTTGGTCTTCCTACTATGGCAACAATACTATTCATTCTATTTATTATTTGGGTGCAAAGATAGGAATAATTAAAAAGTTGAGTTCTAATAATTAAGTTTTTTAGATTAGAAACATTTTTTAATGAAAAATAAGTATATTTACATAAAATAATATTAACCTTAAAAAAAAGAAAATTATGGCAGTAATGAAAGTTATTGAAGTATTAGCAAATTCTAATTCAAGTTGGGAAGATGCTACAAAAAAAGCAGTTAAACACGCATCAAAAAGCGTAAAACATATGAAATCTGCATTTGTGCAATCACAAAGTGTTGTTGTAAAAGATGGTGAAGTTAGTGAATTTAGAGTAAATGTAAAAATTACTTTTGAAGTGAAATAATCATTTTTTTTCAATACAATTTAAGGTTTCTGTTATTTCAGAAGCCTTTTTTTATGTTCATTCGATATTAATTTTCCTCATTCCAAATTTCCCAAGATTTTTCAGCTTGTAGTTCAAGCATTTCTAAACCGTTTTTAATTGTTGCGCTTTGATTTTTACCTTTTGTTAGAAATTTTGTTTCACTAGGATTGTAAATTAAATCATAAAGTAAATGTTTAGAAGTTAATGCAAGGTAATTAATATTAGGATGTAGTTGTATATTTGGGTGTGTCCCTAAAGGAGTACAGTTAATGATAATTTGATGATTAATTATTATTTCATCAGTTAAGGTTTCATAACTTATTTGATTGGTTGTTGTTGGGTTTCTTGAAACAAAAGTAAACGCGATATTTAATTTTTTTAAAACAAATGCAACCGCTTTTGATGCGCCACCTGTACCCAAAATAAGTGCTTTTTTATGGCGTGGTTTAAGTAAAGGTTTTAGTGAGTTTTCAAAGCCATATGCATCAGTATTAAAACCTTTTAAATAATATTGATCTATTATTTTTACACAATTAACGGCATTTATTTCTTGTGCTGTTTCATCAATCTCATCTAAATATTTAAAAATGTCATTTTTATAAGGAATCGTTACATTGAAGCCTTTTAAATTTGTTATGTTTTCGTTCAGTAAATCAGGTAAAAACTCTATAGATTCTATATCAAAATTATTGTAAACACAATTAAGTTTTAAGTTTTTGAATTTTTCTAAAAAGTACTTTTTAGAAAATGAATATGAAATATTCTTACCTAATAAACCGTAATGTTTTTTTGTCATAAAAATAATTATAAAGTGGATTTGTTTTCTCTACTGTAATATTCAATTAAAATTAAAATGGCAATACCTGTAAGAATAAAACCGAGAGCTATTACGTTTTCAAATTTACTAAAATTGGGTAGAAAACGTTGGTAATTTTCTAATATTTTATTGCCTTTGCTATCTCTAACAAATGTGCTATCTATAAGTGTATATACTTTGCTTTTCCACGGCCAAACATTTCCTAAAGAACCAATTATAAAACCTAGAATGGTTGCTGTTACAATATTTCCCCATCGTTTTATCACGTAGCCCAATATGTGAGATGTGATAACTAACCCAAATGCTGAACCTGCTGTAAAAGCACCAATAATCTTAAGATATTTCATACGCTCTACATTGTGAATGAAATTAAAATTACCCGATATGATGTCTAAAAATGTTTTGGACATCATATTAACAGCATCAATCAAAAGGAGAACATAATTCCCCAGTAAAATGAGAATAAATGAGCCTGATAAGCCTGGGATTGTCATTCCAGAAACACCTATAATTCCACATAAAAAAACAAAACCTAAGTTTGCATTTTCTTTTGCAGGTGGCAGTAAACTTATTAATATACCTAATGTAACACCAATAATTATAGCGATGACACTATTTTTACCCATTTTTCCACAACCTTTAGCAATGTAATAAATAGAGCCTATAATGAGACCAAAGAAAAAACTCCAAACAAAGAGTTCGTATCTTTTTAATAAAAAATCTAGTAAAAGAGAGACGCTAAAGTAGCTAAATAAACTACCGGAAAATAAAATTGCTAAAAACTTGGCGTTGGTGTATTGAAAAAAAGCTTTAAAACGTCCATTTAATAGTAACTTTAAAGCTTTGCCATTGATTCTTTTAAAGGAATAAATTAATTCTTCATAAAACCCAGTAACAAATGCAACAATACCGCCAGAAACGCCTGGCACTTTATTTGCGCCACCCATTGCTACTCCTTTAATGAAAAGAAGTATTCTATCTGAAAACGTTCGGGTTTTTTGCAATTTCATTTTTAGAGTTCTGCGTTTCTTTAACTATTTTAGTCATTTTCACTTATTGATATAACGTCTATTAATTACCTTTCATGAATTCTACTATTTTAACACATTCCATGGCTTCTTTTACATCGTGAACTCTTAATATTTTTGTTCCTTTTTGTAAAGCTATCGTATTAGCAATTGTAGTTGCGTTTTTCATTTTTTTAGGTGTTGAATTTAATAGATTAGATAGCATTGATTTTCTAGAGATTCCAGTTAAAATAGGGTAATTTAAGGCGTTAAATTTTTCAAGATTATTCAGTAAGCTATAATTATGTTCTAGTGTTTTGCCAAAGCCAAAACCTAAATCTAGTATAATGTCGTCTATTTTAAATTCTTTTAAAATATTAATTTTCTCTGTAAAGAAATTTTCCAATTCAATAATAATATCATTATAATTAGGTGAATTTTGCATGGTTTGTGGTGATCCTTTCATGTGCATTAATACATAGGGCACTTGATGTTTAGCTATTATTGAAAATATATTTTCATCCAAATTGCCACCAGAAATATCATTAATCATGCAGGCGCCATTTTTAAGAACTTCATCTGCTACTTTACTTCTAAAAGTATCCACTGAAATTAAAATCTTGGGATACGTTTTAATTAATAATTTTATAATAGGTAAAAGTCTATTTAACTCTTCGGTTTCGGTAATATGTTTTGCATTAGGTCTAGAAGAATAAGCGCCAATATCTATAAAAGTAGCACCATCTTTAAGCATTTTTTTGGTTTGTTTTAATATTTTTTTTTCAGAAGAATATTTGCCACCATCAAAAAAAGAATCTGGAGTAAGATTTAAAATACCCATTACTTTTGGTGTATTTAAATCAATTAATTCACCATTACAAGTTATGCTATTGTTGTTTTTTTTCAAAATTATTATTTTTTTGCAACTGTATCAACTACTTTCCAAACTTTTGATGGTATGTAATCCGTCATTTTTTTTATTAAATCTTCAATGTTTGTGCTAACCAAAAGCATATCTCTATTAACTTGTTTTAAAAAACCTTCTTTTACCATTACATCTAATTGTTTTAATGAGTGATCAAAAAAATTATTGGTATTTAGGATTCCTATTGGTTTTTTTTCAATGCCCAATTGTCCTAAGGTTAATGCTTCAAAAAGTTCATCTAGAGTTCCAAAACCACCAGCAAGTGCAATATAACCATCTACAAGTTTACTGATTTTTACTTTTCGTTTACTCATTTTTTTAGTGACATACATTTTTGTTATTTTTTGATGTGCCACTTCTTCACTACGTAGTAAATTAGGAATTACACCAATAACTTCTCCATTTTTTGCTAAAATTGTATCAGCAATTGTGCCCATCATTCCAATTTTGCCGCCTCCATAAACCAAGCCAATATTGTTGTCAGCAAAATAATTTCCTACTTTTTTTGCTTCTTCAGTAAAAATAGAATTAAAACCTTTGCTTGCACCGCAAAAAACACCAATTTTTTTCATAACTTTGTTTTTTTATAATTAAGCGAAATTTACGCTTTTTTTGAAATAAGAATACTATAATTATAAAATTATATATTTGTACTAATTAAAATAATAGATCAACGAGAATATATGTCCATAACATCCAATCAATATAATAAAATCATTTCAATTTGTAAATCTTTATTCGAAAAGAAAATGAAAGATTACGGAAGTGCTTGGCGTATTATGCGTTTACCTTCTTTAACCGATCAAATATTTATAAAAGCACAGCGTATACGTATGTTGCAAGAAAATGATGTTGTAAAAGTTGATGAAGATGAAACATCTGAATTTATAGGTATTATTAATTATGGAATTATGGCTTTAATTCAACTAGAATTAGGCTTTTCTAATTGTCCCGATTTAGAATTAGATGAGACCATGAAATTATATGAAAAACACGTAGCAATTACAAAAGAATTAATGGAAAATAAAAATCATGATTATGGAGAGGCTTGGCGCGAAATGCGTATTTCTTCTTTAACAGATTTAATTCTCCAAAAACTTTTACGTGTTAAACAAATTGAAGATAATTTAGGAGAAACATTAGTTTCTGAAGGGATAGATGCCAATTATCAAGATATGATTAACTACGCAATTTTTGCAATGATATTAATACAAGAAAACAATTAATTATGAAAATTATAACACAGTTATTTAGATTTATTATTGGCGCATTATTTGTGTTTTCGGGCTTTGTTAAACTTATTGACCCAAAGGGTTCTGCTTATAAATTTGCAGAGTATTTTGGATCGGACGTCTTGAATATGGAGTTTTTGATTCCTTATGCATTGCCTTTTTCAATATTTTTAATTTTAGCAGAAGTGATGCTAGGTGTAATGTTATTAGTTGGTTATAAATCTAAGTTTACTACTTGGAGTTTATTTTTAATGATGCTGTTATTCTTGTTTTTAACCTTTTATTCGGCTTATACAAATAAAGTAACTGATTGCGGTTGTTTTGGTGATTTTTTAAAATTAAATACTTGGCCTACGTTTTATAAAAACTTAATATTTACACCAATGATTATTTGGTTGTTGTTTAAAATAAAAGACATAAGACCTTTGTATAGTAATAAATTGGCACGTTTTATATCGTTATTTTCCCTATTAATTTTTGGTTTTATAACATATTATGTGTTACAACATTTGCCAATGTTTGATTTTA
The DNA here is from genome assembly GCA_036478895.1 of Flavobacteriaceae bacterium. Taxonomy (GTDB): domain Bacteria; phylum Bacteroidota; class Bacteroidia; order Flavobacteriales; family Flavobacteriaceae; genus S010-17. The sequence continues at coordinate 13,817 of JAZGEV010000057.1, forward strand.
GACCTTATGCAATTGGAAAAAATATTCCTGCAGGAATGATTATTCCAAAAGGAGCACAAGAAGAAGTTGTAGAAAATACATTTACTTATAAAGTAAATGGTATAATAAAAGATTATGCAGAGACCGAAAAACCTTGGGAAATAAAAGATGCTGTTTATGTAGATAGAAAAACAAAAGTAATCACAAAAGGTTATGAACCACCAATTCATGATTTTACTATGGAACGTAATGGTGTTGATTTAACGAGTCAATTAATGCAAAATGAAAAGTTGCTGCTTGTGATAGCTTATGATATTTCTAAATCAAATTTTGATGCCTATGAAAACATTAAGATGATAACTAATAAAGCCTTAGATAATGGATATTTAGTTTATATGATGACGGCTTCACCTGAGGAACAGTTCAAATCAATAAAAAAAGAGTATCAATTGGATTTTGATTTCCTATTTTGTGATGAAACTACTTTAAAAACAATCATTAGATCTAGTCCAGGTATATTAACACTTAATAAAGGAACAATAGTAGGGAAGTGGAGTTATAATGATATAGATTATGTTAAGATTAAAGAAGGCATGGGGCGAAAAGCAGTTTCTTTAGATTTTAATTTAAAACAATCATTGGACAGCATCTTTTTATTAGACCAAAAATACCGTTCTATTATTAATGAAGAAAACCCAAAAATAAGAGAGCAATTAATGATGAAATTTAACATTCCAAAAGATTCTATTGATACAGATTTTTGGGATAAGCAAAGTAAAATTGATATAACAAATATAAGTTTTTTAGATAAAGTCATTCAAGAATATGGCTATCCTGGAAGATCTTTAGTTGGAGAGTTGTCCAAAGATGCAGCAGCTTCAATTATTATGAATTCAAATAATATTGATAAATATATTGAGCAAATAAAATCTGCTGCAGAAAAAAATGAAATGACATTTTCAAAAGCAGCAACCATGGAAGATTTATATCTTATGAATAAAGGAGAAGAACAATTATATGGAACTCAAACATCTTATATTAATGATAAAATTTCCTTTTGGCCAATAAAAGATATTGAAGCAATTAATATACGTAGAAAAGAAGCTGGTTTTGAATTAACTGTTCAAGAATATGGGAAGAAACTATTTGGAGATGATTATGTTTTTGAGCCTACTAAAATGGATGATATAAAAAAATAAAATGAAGTTTTTACTTGTTTTTGTTGGTGGAGGTTTTGGCAGTGCTCTGCGCTATTTTATTAGTAATTTGTTTCAAAATTCAGAACAAAATTTTCCGTATGCTACATTTATTGTGAATGTTGCGGGAAGTTTTTTAATTGGTATATTGATTGGCTTGTCATTAAAAAACAATTACTTATCTCAACAGCAATCTCTTTTATTAGTCACAGGTTTTTGTGGTGGATTCACAACATTTTCTGCCTTTGCTTTAGAGAATAGTCTATTTCTTAAAAATGGTAATTTTATACCTTTAATTGGTTACACAGTTCTTTCAATAGTATTTGGAATTTTAGCTGTTTTTTTTGGTTTATTTTTAGTAAAGTAAAT
>JAZGEV010000058.1:0-2361 GCA_036478895.1 Flavobacteriaceae bacterium
GATGTTACTGGTTTAACATTTGAATATTACACATCACAAACGGATGCTGATGCGCAAACTAACGCCATACCAAGTAGTGTATTATATACCATTCCTAATAATAATCACGATGTAATTGTGCGTGTAGAAAACGCAGATACTTGTGCTTACACAACAACCGTAGAAATAATTTACGAGGATGATGTGACTTTATTACCAATCACCGAAATATTAGAAGCTTGTGATGATGATAATGATGGCGTAGGAACATTTAATTTAACCGATATTCAACCTTTTGTAACCAATGAAGTTGGTGCAACATTCCGTTATTACAACACACAAAACGATGCCAATTTAGAACAAAACGAAATTGCAGGTTTTACGGCTTATGACAATATATCACCAACACCAGAAGTTGTTTTTGTACGTGTATCGGTAACTGGAAAATGTGATGTAGTTACTTCATTTCAAATTCAGGTTATTCATATTGCAGTACCAACATTAACAACGGCTGACTTTTGTGCAGGCGATACGGAGACCTTAGACATTGGTGCCAATTATGTTTCCTATGCTTGGAGTACTGGCGAAGTAACACAAACTATTGATGTAACTGTTGCTGGAATTTATTCGGTTACTTTAGTTGATAGCAATGGTTGTTCGGGAACTTTTAATGTTAATGTTATTGAGTTGCCTTTACCAACTGTGGTTGACACCTCAATTACGGAATGTGATTATGATGGTTTATCCGATGGATTAATGAATTTCAATTTAAACGATTATGACGGACAAGTAACTGGAAATGTAACTGGCGTAACCACACATTTCTTTTTAAGTCAAACCGATTTAGATGGTGATATTAACGAACAAAATGCATCGTTTACAAACACCACAAACCCACAAACTATTTTTGTAAAAGTGGTAAATGATAATACAGGTTGTTTTGATACAGCGGAATTGATATTGAACTCGAGTTTTATTCTTTCTGATACGGCAATGCTCGAATTGTGTGATGAATTAGACAGTCCTGATGGAATAAACAATTTTGATTTAACTTTGGCAACATCGCAAGTCATTGAAAATTTACCAGCAACAACGCAAGTTGTCTATTACGAAACGTATAATGATGCAGTAGCCGATACAAATCAATTAACCGATTTTTACACCAATACTAATGCGTATTCTCAAACTATTTATTCTAGAGTAGAAAATGCAGACGGTTGCTACGGAATTAACGAAGTCTATTTAATTATAAACGATTTACCAGATATTGCCGAAAACTCGGATATTATTTATTGTCTGGATACCTATCCAGACTCCATTGAATTGATTTCAGGAATACTAGACGATCCAAATAATTATTTCTATTTATGGAGTACCAATGAGACTTCATCAACTATTCAAGTTAATGAAATTGGTGTTTATTCGGTAACGATAACTTCAATTGATGGTTGTTCAAAAACAAGAGAAATAACTGTCTTGCCATCAAGTATTGCAACAATTGATCATATTGACATTGAGGATCCATTAAATGTTTATGGTGTAACTGTTTTTGCATCTGGTGAAGGCGATTACGAATATGCCATTGACGATGAAACTGGTCCATATCAAGATAGTAGGCAATTCTTTAATGTGGAAAGTGGTATTCACACTTTATATGTAAGAGATAAAAATGGTTGTGGGATTGTGAGTGAACAAATTACGAGCATCCGAATTCCTCCATTCTTTACACCAAATAATGATGGCGTAAATGATACTTGGTTACCAAAAGGAATATCACGCGAATTTCACGAAAATGTAACTTTAGAAATCTATAACAGATACGGAAAAGTTATGGCAGTTATCGATCCATTTGGCGAAGGTTGGGATGGTTTTTATATTGGAAAATTAATGCCAAAAACCGATTATTGGTATAAATTAAATTATACCGAGAAGTTTAGCGGAATGCAACGCGAATTTAAAAGTCACTTTACTTTGAAACGATATAATTAATAAAAAAAGCGAAAGATTTAGATCTTTCGCTTTTTTCTTGTTAAACAATAATTTCATTGCCTAAAATAATAGCTAAAACACACAGTCAAAATAAAAGCACTTCATGAAAAAATACAAGAGAAATATAATTTGGGCAACATTTTGGCTAGTTATTAATGTATTGTTCTCTATAACTCACCAATACATTGGTACACTCCCAAACATTAAAGTAAAACCCACTTTTTTTCTATACTTGGAGGAATTTCAGATAGCATAAGTGTCATATCATAGTTGGTCCAATTTTAGGTTTAATTGGTGCACCTTTCTTTTTAATAACAGATTATTTTTTAATTAGAGATAAAATTAAAAATAAGTATCTACTCTTTATAACTAGAATCATATTAATTATCATAC
>JAZGEV010000059.1:0-30703 GCA_036478895.1 Flavobacteriaceae bacterium
TATGAACTTTTTAGTGTAATTTATTAACGATTTAATTTGTTTAATGACAACTCCAATAATAACATTTACTAGCGATTTTGGAACAAAAGACTATTTTGTTGGCGCATTTAAAGGACGTATTTATGGAGCTTTAAACAAAGTGAATTTAGTAGATATTACACATGGTATAGCTCCTTTTAGTATTACTGAAGCGGCGTACGTTATTACAAATGCATATAAGCATTTTCCAAAGGGAACTATACATATTATTGCAGTTGATGCTGAGTGGAGTATTGAGAATAAACATCTTGTTGTTTTGTTAAATGGGCATTATTTTATTTGTGCAGACAATGGGATATTGTCTATATTGCTTACAAATTCACGTCCAGACAACGTAGTGGAAATTGACTTGCCAACTAAAAATGAGAGTTATTTCATGGCAAATTTTGTAAATGCAGCTACACATTTAGCAAAAGGTAAAGAGATGAGCTCTATAGGTAAGAGTATTACTGAAATAGCTAAAATAAAGGAAATGCAACCAATTTTTAAACCGGAAGCAAATCAACTTATAGGTAATATTATTTATATTGATAATTTTGGAAATGTAATTAGTAATATTGATTTTGAAACATTTGAAGCTGCTCGAAAAGGACGTAATTATGAAATTAAAATACGACGTTATTCGTTTAATATGTTAAACATTAACTACAATGATATTGTAAATTATAATGTTCCTGTAAATGAACGTAAAGATGATGGTAAGGCTTTGGCTTTATTCAATTCAGATAATTTGTTAGAAATTGCAATTTATAGATCAAATCTTGATACTGTTGGTGGAGCATCTAGTCTATTAGGTGTAAAATACAGAGATACTATTACAATTAGTTTTTCATAACAATCATTAATATGACTAATAATTACTTTGTACGTATCGTTAAAATGGAATTTGAGCATGAAAATGTATCACAATTTTTAATAAATTTCAATGAGGTTAAATTGAAAATCAGAAATACTAAAGGCTGTCAATTGCTTGAATTGTATAAGGATAAGACAAATCCAGCTATTTTTTTCACTTACAGTTATTGGGATAGTGAGGCAGATTTGGAAAATTATAGAAATTCGATTTTATTCAAAACAGTTTGGGCAAAAACGAAACCATTATTCTCGGCTAAACCTGAAGCTTGGAGTGTTGATAAGGTACATTCATTAAAATAAAACTATAATTACCATTCTTTTAGAGTTTTTATCATTTACATTTGTAAAGAACAAAAAAAAACGAGTCAAAGGAGCTCGTTTTTTTATTTTCAATAATGTAATTGTTTTTATTGCATTAAATAAACCCAACCTCTGTAACTTAGATCTTGTTCGTCATTTAATTTTATACCGTAGAAGTATGTTCCAGTTGGTAAGACGTCTCCTTCATTATTTAACTTACCATTCCAGTCATCTTTTGTAGCGTCTCCAGAGAATACTTCATTTCCTAAACGGTTATAAATGTATATTTTATAATTAGGGAACATCGTGTTAATATTGGTAATATTAAAGGTTTGATTGTCTACATTAGGGCTATTTGGTGAAAATCCTTCAGGTATTACAATAAAGCAATTATCTACAATAAGAGGAATAACTGCAGTTGAAAAACAGCCATCTGTATTTTCTACTCTTGCATAAATATCTCCAGAAGCTCTAACTTCTGGTGTAGTTACCATAGGATCCGTACCATCATTTGCATCATCTTGAGACGAATGATATGTTAAAGTAAGATTTGTTTGAGTGCCTAAAATAACAGTGCTTAAATTCGAAATGTCAAAATTTGCACTTCCGTCACCATTATCACAACTATTAAGTACAGTTGTACTATTTGCTGTTGGTGTTTCGCTTACAGTAACTGTTTGATTTTCACTTGATGGACAATTTCCAGAGAAACTATACGTAATTGTGTAAGTTATACCTTCGGTAGTTGAATCTAAATCTAAAACACCATTAGAGTCAATACTTCCGCCATTATCTACAGAGAATGTACCGCCAGTTGTTGTAATGTTAGTTGCAGTAGGATTATCATCATAACTACAAACTACAGATGGGTAATCAAAAGTAGCATCTTTTAATTCTTCAATAGTAACATCAAAATTCTCAGTTGAACTACACGTGCCATTAGTTGTATATGTTACTGTAAAAGTTCCGTAACCTGAATTTAATAAATCTATTTCACCAGTTGCAGTGTCAATTACACCAGAATTATTTATTGAAAAAATACCGCCATTAGTAGCCGTTGTAGGCATTGGATTTACTGCATCATCACAATATAAAGTTAATGGGTATGAAAATGTTGCATCATCATTTGGCATAATTAAAATAGTTTGGTTTTCACTTTCAGGACAATTTCCTGTAAATTCATGCGTAATAGTATATGTTGTTCCAGCAGTTGTGGAGCTTAAATCTAATTCGCCAGTTGTTGTGTCAATTGTTGCACCATTATCCACAGAGAATGTACCGCCAATAGAAACAGGTGTAGCTATTGGATTTGCAACATCTGCAATACAAGCTGAAGTAGGATATGTAAAATTGGCATCATTTGTAGAAACGATTGCAATGTCAAATTCACTAGATGTACTACACGGGTCTGGTGAAGTGTATGTTATGGTAAATAGTCCAGATAAGTCAGTTCCGTTACCAGATGCTGATAAATTAAAATCTCCAGTTAAGTTGTCAACCACTCCGCCATTATCTACAGCGTAAGTTCCACCTGGTTCTGTTGTGGTTGGTGTTGGGTTTTGATCAGCACTACAGTATTGCACTTCTGGATAAGTAAATGATGAATCATCCAAAGAAGAAACTGTTAATGTAAAACTTCTGTTTAAGAAACAAGCAGGATCATTAGTATCTTCAATACGAACATAGATAGTGGTCCCTGTTGTAGCATTGTATGGGTTTAAAGTTGTTATTGGGTTAATACCACCAGTAATTGGATTAGAATCTTCTAAAGTAGTATGGTATGTAATATTAAAATTCCCCCAATCAGTAGTTGGATAATCAGCTAATAATAAAGCTTCTTGATCTAAATCAAAATCTGCACTACCTCCACCAGCTACAGTTTCACAAGCAATTAAATTGTCTGGCACTTGTATGTCTGTTACATTTTGTAATGGATCAACTTGAATAATTTCAAATATTGTACTTGGCGTATATGTACATTCTCCTTGAAAAGTTAATTCAGCTTTATAAGAAGTTGTTACATCTGGAGAAACATTAATTGTTGGATCTCCACTAACATAATTCCATATTCCAGAACCAGTATCTTCAAACCAAGCAAAATTATAATCTAATTGATCTCCGTCTGGTATAAAACGCCAAAGTTCACCATCTGGTTGATCAATTGCAGTCCCTGGTCCGCCAGTTCTTCTTGGATCCCAAGCAGCGCCATCAGCTCCTCTATTTAACGGAGACATACCTCTAGTGGCTGATTTGTTTTGAATACCAATTACAGCTCTACCGGCTTGCCAATTTGCACAAACATCTTTTTCTGAAACCATAATATCAATAACATTTGAGGTTTCATATAATACGATTCGCGATTTGAAATATGTAGAAGTACAGCTGAATTGAGGCGTGTCCCATTCAATAATAAAACGTCTGTTTCCAACATTAGCTGGTATACTTTGATCTTGATTAATGATATCAAATCGAATAGCATTTGTTGGATTACCATCAGCTGGTGTTAAAGTATCGATATAAGGAGCAAAGATCGAGTTTTGTTGCCATATAGGTGTTGGTAAAGTAATGCCTGTTCCTATAACCCAAGAGTGATATTGTAAGGCTTCATCTAAATCAAAACAAACTACACCGTTATCCGAAACAATAATTTGATCATACATATTGCCATAATAACAAAAAGTAAAACCTAAACTTATCACTTGACTCCAATCATCATCTGCAACAATTCCAACACCAGTTGTTTGTGCAAGTTCTGGCGGACATGTTGGCTCTGAGGTTATTACGTAAGTATCAGTATCTTTATAATCAATATCTAAAAAATCCGCTACTAATTCTGTATAAGGGATAACACAAGTAGATGGGACTTCTCTTATTTCTAAGTTTTGACATTGTAAGTCTTGTGCATAACTATTATTAAAAACAGCAATTAAAAATGCGATTAATACAAGTAATTTTTTATTCATTTCGGTTAGTTTTATTTATAAATAAGGTTTATAAAATATAAAGTACCAAATATAGTATAATATTTTAAATATTAAAGTGTTTGAAAACATAAATTTATAAAAGCAAAAAAAAACGGAAGGCTAATTCCGTTTTTATTGTTTAATGTTTCGTTTTATTGAAAACTAATAAAAGTAGGTATTATTCCAGTAGATAATGAATAAGATAAGGTTGAGGTGCTCAAATCAAAAACAGATAATGTTCCTTCACTAGCAAAATCAGCTGCATTGGTAGTGTATAGCATACCATTTTCAGCTTTCATAGCGTAATAGTTACCATCTAAACCAGGCATTTCATCTGTATTTAACATGGTGTCATTTGTAGACAACCCTCTTACTTTTCCTGATAAATTATAATATAACTTTCCACCATCAATGCTTAAATGTTCTGGATGATCTCCTAATGCAAAATCTAATGTAGTTTCAACCGATTGACCTACTATTTTTACTAATTTCCCAACACTTTCACTTCCGGTCCAATTTGGTTTTCCACCACAAAGCACCCAAATATTGCCATTTGAATCTTTAACGATTGAGTTTGGAACATCGCCAACAACAATGCTTGTAGAAAGTGTATTTGAAGCAGTTTCAATAACAGCTACTTTATTATTTTGATTATAACCGCCTTGTAAATTTACATATATTTTGTCACCAACAACTAGCATGTCTTCTGGACCTTCTCCAACTTCTATTGTGCCACTTATTGTGTTGGTTTCTAAATTAATAATGCTTATAAAGTCATCTGTAGGGTCTGTGGCGTTTCCCCAATTTGAGACATAACCAGTATTTCCAACGGCTACAAAAAAACGTGGATTATTTATATTTGTTCCTTCAATTACAGCTATTTTCGCCATAGTATATCTATCGGTTACAATAATTTGATGCGAATTATTAACGACTATAAAAGCACTATTGCTATGTAAATACATAGACTGAGCTATGTTTCCTAAGTCTTCATTATCGTTAACGGATTTATAAACGTTTTGATATACTTCTTGGTCATTATCCACAAAAGTTAATGTACCAGAGCCATTGCTAAAAGGACCTTCATTTACAATAAAATAGCCGTGTTCATAATCACCTCTTGGTGGATTTTCTACAGGTAAATCATCGCCACATGATTGTAATAATAGTAAAATAGTGATGGTACTTAATAGTTTTGTTAATTTGTTCATTGTTTTAAATTTTTAAATTGATGTTTAAGTTATAATTTCTATTTGGCATTGGTCTATAAGCAACGCTTTGATAAGCTTTATTGAATAGGTTATTGATGCTAAAACCGATGTTTAAATTTGTATTTAGTTTTTTATAAAATTGTAGATGCGTAAGCCAATAGGCATTGACCGTTTGTGTGTTGGAAGTTGTAGTGAAAACAAAACCATTATATTGTGTATTTACCGATGCTATTAAAGTTTTGTAACGATAAGTAAAATTTGAATTTGCTTTGTGAAACGGAACGTAAATCAATTGCTTTTGTAAATGATTGTCTTTTGATATTGAATAATCGTATTGAAAATTTGCTTCAAATAAATGATGATTAATTTTATGTTTTAATGCAAGATTTAAATCAACGCCATAATTGCTAACTTCTTGAATATTTACGGGTTTCCATAAAAAACTGTTTGTTGGGCGCCATTGAATTAAGTCTTTGTTTTTTGAATAATAAGTTGTTGTTGTAAAGTCAATAATATTATGCTTAAATTGGATACCAATTTCTGCCGTTTTATTGTGTTCTGAGTTTAAATTTTCATTACCAGAATGATTCCAATATAAATCGTTAAAAGTTGGCAGTTTGTAATTGGTACTTATGTTTGATTTTATATTTAATGTTGGGTTTAACTGATATGTCATTCCAAAAGCCATGGTTAACGGTATTTTATAAATGTTGGAAAATCCTTTACGTAAGCTAATGTTATAATTTAATTTATTAACTGGTTGATGATGGAAAGAGACATAGTTTTCAATATTAGATTGACTTTTATGATCAATATTACTGCCATTACCATAAAGGAATTTGTTTTCTAAGCCTATTTTAGTATGCATTTTTCGATTTATCAGGTAACTGAAATCGTATTTTAATATAATATTGTTACTTTTTCCAACTGCATGGGTTGGGTTTGTTTTGTTCAGATAATATTGATAATCTTCGTTTAAAAAAGCGAATTTTGCATTACTGCTGTATTTTTTTCCAGAATTAAGCCATTGTAATAAAACTCTTTTTTCTGAATTAATATATTTTGCGTTGCTAGGAGCTGTTAGACTTCTCGATAAATTTCTGTTATTATAACTACTGGTGCTATATAAATGTAATTTATTTTTAGGATTGATTCGATATCCAAAAACAGCATTTATATGATGGTTGTAATATGCGCCATTCTCATTGAGCAATGACGTGTTTAGAAAAGGAAAATCATTGTTTGATTTGTTGCCTTCTACACTTAATTTAGCATACAATTTTGGGGTGCTTATTTTTGATTTTAAAAACAAATGTAGTGTGTTATAACTGCCTAAACTGGCGTTTAGCTCTAGATTTTTTTTAGAATTAAAACGAATTTTATCCCTAAGATTAATAGCGCCACCTATTGCGCCACTTCCTAAAACACTACTAGCGGCACCTTTTCTAATTTCTATTTGATTATGTCCTTTTGCCGATAATGAATTAAAGTCGGTTTGTCCATTAAGTGTTGAGTTGATGGCAATACCGTTCCAATAAACGGCTGTATGTGAAGCGTTACTTCCTCTCATAGAGATAGAAGAAACCATGCCATTTCCGTTTTGTTTGAAGTACAAATTTGCGTTGTTTTGTAAGGTGTTTCCTAGAGTATGTTGCGTTGTTTTAAGGCTGTCTTTTTTTAGAATGACTACGTGATAACCAGCAGTCATTTTTTTTGAAAAATTTCCATATAGTTTTATCTCATCCAATTGCTGGATGCTATCGTTTTGCGCAAATATGGCACAGCCAAATAAAAGAATTATCCAATGTTTCATACCATAAGTTTTTCTTCCGAAAACTTTTTTGTTTGTAAAATAATTGGCAGGTATCCTGACTTGCAATTTGTTGCTTTGCCTTCCCGTTAAAAATAACAGTGGCGTGGAAAACAACAACTTTAAAAGATGCCAACGGCATATTGCTTACAGTTGCGGAGACAGTTCTCGATTTAAACGAGATTCCCTTTTTAATGTACAAATGTACATACCAAAACTTCATACAAAGGTAGTGATATTTTGTTGTAATGAGCTCTTAAAAACTCTATTAATTATAAAAATTGGATTTTTAAGTAGGTTTAAAAATAAATAAAACGACTCATAAAGCTAAATGTCATTTTATTTAAAATTAAAGTAAAAAGTTTTACAAAACAGATTTAAATTGTTTTAAAAAACGGACATCATTTTCGTAGAACATTCTAATATCTGGTATTTGATACAATAGCATTGCTATACGTTCTATTCCCATTCCAAAGGCAAATCCAGAATATTTATCTGGATCAATATTGGCATTTTTTAAAACATTAGGATCTACCATTCCACAACCCATAATTTCTAACCAACCAGTACCTTTAGTTATTTTATGATCTACTTCGGTTTCTAAACCCCAATAAATATCTACTTCTGCACTTGGTTCTGTAAACGGAAAATAACTTGGTCTTAAACGTATTTTTGATTTTCCAAACATTTCTTTAGTGAAGTAGAGTAGTGTTTGTTTTAAATCTGCAAATGAAACATTTTTATCAATATACAAACCTTCTACTTGATGGAATATGCAATGCGCTCTAGCCGATATGTCTTCATTTCTAAAAACACGACCTGGAGAAATGGTTCTAATTGGCGGCTTGTTATTTTCCATATAACGCATTTGTACAGATGAAGTATGTGTTCTCAATAAAACATCTGGATTCGTTTCAATAAAAAAGGTGTCTTGCATATCACGCGCAGGATGATGTTCTGGTAAATTTAAACCCGTAAAGTTATGCCAATCATCTTCTATTTCTGGTCCTTCGGAAACATTAAAACCAATGCGTGAAAAAATATCTATAATTCTATTTTTAACTATTGATATTGGATGTCTAGATCCTAATTCAATAGGTTCTGACGGTCTTGTTAAATCGCCATAGAAAGTTTTTTGCTCTGTAGTATCGTTAAGATTGTTTTTTAATTCATTTACTTTGTCAGTTGCAGAATTTCTTAAATTATTTAATGCTTGACCAATGTCTTTTTTTAGCGAAGCATCTACTTCTTTAAAGTCATTAAATAATTCTTTAAGCATTCCTTTACTACCCAAATATTTAATACGAAAAGTTTCTATCTCATCCTTGCTTGTCGTTTTAAACGCCTTAACATCACTTATTAATTTATTTACTTTGTCTAACATCTTATATCATTAATTATAATGATGCAAATGTAAGTAATTTTTATGTAGATAATGTTCTTCTTTCACTTTTGTGAAAGAATGATTGTAATATTTAGAATATGTCAAGTTAAAATAAATCGATTCAATATAATATGTTATTTTTACAACAACATTAGATGAAAAAACGAAGGAATTATAATTTAGATACTTTACGTGCAGTTGCAACGATTTTAGTTGTTTTATTACATGTGTCTGCTAGTTTTGTTACCCAGTCATCAGATAATGACACGTATGATTTTAATTTTTGGTTTGCCAATGTAGTTGATTCTTTTAGCCGTATTTCAGTGCCATTGTTTGTGATGATTAGTGGCTATTTTTTATATGAAAAGATAGAAGGTTCTGTTGTTTTTTATAAGAAAAGAGCAAGTAGAATATTAATTCCCCTAATATTTTGGACTATTTTTTACTTGTTTTTCAATTTTATTATAAAAGGAAACTATAATGCTAAGGACTTGTTTTATAGTGTATTAAAAGGAACGCCATTTTACCACTTATGGTATATTTATATGTTAATTGGCTTGTATTTGTTTATCCCTGTTTTGAAAAAACACACACTTAATATGAGTCATAAAAATAAATGGATTCTTGCTATTGGTTTTATGTTAGTTGGATTTTTGTTAAGCTTAATTAGTGAATTTTATAAAATGAAAACCGTTTTTTTATTATGGTTTATTAAATATATTGGTTATTTTATGATGGGTTCTTTAGTTGTTAAAGCTTCTTTTCTGAATAGGAAACTAGCTCTATTTTTATACATAATAAGCTGTATTAGTATAGCAATTTTAACTTTTTACACATTGTCATTAAAAAAGTCACTTTATTTTTATAATTATTTATCGCCATTTGTAATAATTGCTTCGGTTAGTTTTTATTACTATTTTAGTCAGTTAAAAATTAAAGAGAGTAGATTGTCCAAAATAGCTCATCTAACTTTTGGCGTTTATTTAATTCATCCTGCTATTGAGTTTGTTTTCAAAAAAGTTTTAAGGCATTTTGATTTATATGTTACCAATTCACTTGTTGGTATTTCAATACAGTTTTTTGTGATTTTTGGCTTGTCATATAGTATTATTTTTATAATGTATAAAAATAAATTTTTACGAAAACTAATTTAAATTTACTTAAAATTAATTGTAAATTTGTTTCAACAAATTAAAATATATTTAAATGTCTGATAATAAAAATAAAAAAAACAACATCAATATAGAGCTTGATGAAAAAGTAGCTGAAGGTACGTATGCTAATTTAGCGATTATAAACCACTCAGTTTCCGAGTTTGTAGTTGATTTTGTGAATATTATGCCAGGTGTGCCTAAAGCTAAAGTAAAATCTAGAATAATATTAACGCCTCAACATGCCAAACGTTTTATGAAAGCTTTGGCTGATAATATTACTCGTTTTGAGAATGCTCACGGGAAAATTAAAGAATTTGACCAGCCCAATATTCCTATGAATTTTGGTCCAACAGGACAAGCATAAATGAAAAAAAAGATTGTTACTGTTGTATTTAAAAGCCAGTTTGGAAGTTAATTATTGCTGCTTGTTTATATACAGCTGTAATTTTTGCTTCAATAGCAGTATATAAGGTATTTAAAAATAATAATGGAAGTAAGGAATTCCATGAATACTTTAGAGAATCATTATCTATAATTGCATACGCATTAGTCTTAGCTTTTAATTTTTCAGCAAAAAACACCAAATTTTTTGATTTTAAGAACAATAAGTATAAGAACCAATACGAGGTTGGATTTTTAAAATTAGGATGGTGGAAAAAACTACCCGATTTGAAATATGTTTCTATTTTCAAAAAAGAAGATTACTTTTACGAAGTGAATCTTTGGCATGGTAAAAACAAATTTTTTAATATTTACACCTACGATGATAAAGAGATTGCGATGACAGTCGGTAAGAAATTAGCCAGTAAATTAAATATCGATTTATATGACGCTACTGTGAAAGGAGACTTCAAATGGATTGATAATTAAAATTGATTAAACGCCTCTTTGCTTGTTAATTTCGTCTTGTAATTTTCTACGTAATACTTGTTCACGTTCTAAAGATCCTTTTTTATGTGTTTCAAAATCAGTTTCAACTTCTGCATAAGAATTTCGGGCAATTTTGGTTGCTTTATTACTTGTTTTAAATTTGAATAATAGCAATAAGGTAGTGGCAAGTAGCGTTCCAATTAAAGACCATAATGAAACATTATAAGTGCTTTTTGTCATTTTAAAGCCCAATATATTAATACTGTCTTTTTCTAAAGTTACTGTATCTAAATTTTCATTAATAGATGATATTTGTGATTTTAAATTTTCGATTTCAACTTTTTGAGAATCAATTTTTGCGTAGGCTGTTTTAAATTTATTATCAATTGCAAGAAGAGAATCTGAAAAATTTGATTTAAATTTATTTAAATTAAAGTGTTTTAAATTTTTATAGTCTTGAAAATCGCCAGATTTAGAAGTTAATATTTCAAATTGATTTTTAATTGTTTCATTTTTTAATGCTTTGCTAATTATTTCTTGATTTTTAGCACTTTGAGCAAAAGTTGAAATACTTGTAAGTACAATTAGTATAACTAGTAATCTTGGAGAAGTGATTTTTTTCATGGTGAAAATAAATTTAAAATAAAATATACATTTAACGCCAAAGTTAAAAAAAATTAAACAATATAATTGTATTTATTTACTTAGTTTTGCTGAAACTAACACATGCATAAAATACAATTACCTCTTTTATTCTATATATTTTTAAGCTTTCCTCTTTATTCTCAAGTAGGTAATGAAGAGAACTTAGATGAAATTATTATTACTTCTTCTAGAATTGAGATTCCTTTTTCAAAAAACTCTAAATCAGTACAAATAATATCATCCAATGATATTAAAGAATCTACTGCAACCAATTTGTCTGAACTATTACAACAAGTAGCTGGAATTGATATTGTTCGAAGAGGTACACGAGGCATGCAATCGGATGTAAGTATACGAGGTGGAAACTTTGAGCAAACATTAATTTTAATAGACGGTTTTAAAACCGAAAACCCGCAAAGTGGACATCATACTGCCAATATGTTATTACCTTTAGAGAATATTGAACGTATAGAAATTATTAAAGGCTCTTCCGCACGTATATTTGGACAAAATGCATTTACAGGTGCTATAAATATTGTCACTAAAAAAGAACAAGAAAATCAAGTAAAGCTATCTTCAAGTTACGGTTCTAATAAGTATACACTTGGCGAAATATCTGTTGTTAAGAATTTAAAAAACTCGAATCATTTTGTATATTTTTCGCAATCGGCTAGTGATGGATATCGTGAAAATAGTGATTTTAAAAACACTAATTATTTCCTAAAGAGTTCAATTAACACAAAAAACAATCCAATTACACTTGTGGCTAGTTTTGCCGACAGAAAATTTGGAGCACAGTATTTTTATACATCACCGGCTTCTAATTTTACAGAATATGAAGAAACGCAATCTAGCTTGGTTGGTATTTCTACGCGTATTTTAAAACATAATTTCACTTTAAAGCCAAAAATATATTGGAAAAGGGGACAAGATTTATTTCAACTTAAACGTGATGATCCTAGTTTTTCAAGAAATTTTAATATTTCAAATAAAATAGGTGTTGCATTAAACACGTCGTACAAATCATCCATTGGAATAACTGGTTTAGGTGTTGATTTTGCAAAAGTATCACTATCAAGTAACAATTTAGGCGATCAAAACAGAACTATTTTTTCAACATTTATTGAGCATCGTTTCAACGTTAACAATAAAATTGATATTACGCCTGGCGTATCTGCTAGTTTGTTTTCCGATTTTGGTTTTCAAGCATTTCCAGGACTTGATTTAGGCATTAAAATGACTGATAAAACACGTTTGTTTTGGAATGTTGGTTCATCCTATCGTGTGCCAACTTATACGGAGTTGTATATTAATATCCCTAATTTTTTATCGGGTAATACTAATTTAAAACCCGAGAAAGCGATCAGTCAAGAAATAGGAGTAAAGTTTAAGAACAATAAATTTTCCGTTCATTCATCTCTTTTTTATAGAGTCTCTAGAGATCTAATTGATTACGTTAAAGAAACAAGTACAAGTCCATTTTACGAAGCACAAAATCTTCGAAAAATTGTAACGCAAGGTTTGGAAGTAAACTCAGATTATAGTTTTGAACTTTTTAATAAACCTCAAAAAGCATCTTTTTCGTACACATTTTTAGACGATGATTATGCTGATGTTTCGGTATTTAAATCACGTTATTTAATTAACTCTTCAATAAAGCATCATTTTACGACAAGTCTAAAAACATCTTTTGTGAAAAATTTGCATCAAACAATATCGTATAGATTTGTAGACAAACCTTTAAATACCTATCATATAGTAGATGCAAAAATAATGTTGAACCTTAAAAACATGTCTTTTTATACTGTGTTTAATAATATATTTGATGTAGATTATCAAGAAAAAATATTTATTCCTATGCCAAAAAGAAATATGGAATTTGGTTTATCTTATAAGTTCCATTAATATTTTTGTACTTTAGCAGAACTTATTATTTTAAATATGAAAGACGATAGAATACAAACATATAAAGAGTTTTACAGCTTTTATCTAGAGGAGCACAGCAATAGAATGTGTAGATTGTTACACGTAATTGGAACTTCAATAGTTATTGCATTGGTGCTTACATCAATTATTCATTTAAATCCTTATTGGTTAATATTTGTACCTTTAACGGGTTATGGTTTTGCTTGGGTAGGACATTTTTTCTTTGAAAAAAATGTGCCAGCAACTTTCAAGTATCCAATATGGAGTTTAAAGTCTGATTTTAAAATGTATTTTGATGTTGTTAGTGGAAAATTAAGCTTAGATTCAACTAAGGATAATTTAAAATAACAACCTATTTACTTTTACTATACGTTAGACTAGCTTTAATAAAATCTATAAATAAAGGATGTGGATTTAATACCGTACTTTTATATTCTGGATGATATTGAACACCAACAAACCAAGGATGATCTTTTAGTTCAACAGTTTCAACTAAATTGGTTTCTTTATTTATACCAGAGGCAATCAAACCTGCATTTGTAATAGTATCAAAATAAGCATTGTTAAATTCATAACGATGTCTATGTCGTTCGCTTATATTTGATGTTTTATAAGCATTAAATATTTTAGTATCATCTTTAAGTGTACAATCCCAAGCGCCTAAACGCATAGTGCCACCTTTATTTATAATGTTTTTTTGCGAAGCCATTAAATTGATGACTGGATGAGCTGTGTCTTCGTTCATTTCAATAGAATTGGCATCTTTTAAGCCTAATACATTTCTAGAGAATTCAATCACTGCCATTTGCATACCTAAACAAATTCCTAAAAACGGAATTTTATTTTCACGTGCATATCGTACGGCGTCTATTTTACCTTCAATGCCTCTTCCACCAAAACCAGGCGCAACTAAAATACCGTGTAAACCTTTTAGGATTGACGGTACATTGTCCGCCGTTAAATTTTCAGAATGAATCCAACGCACTTTTACTTTTACTTCATTTGTAGCGCCTGCATGAATAAATGCTTCTGTAATAGATTTATAAGCATCGTGTAATTCTACATACTTACCAATCAATCCTATTTCAATAGTGTTTTTTGGATTTTTATGTTTGTTTAAAAACTCATTCCAAGCTTTTAATGCTGGTTTTTTATCAGTAGAAAGTTGTAATTTACTTAAAACAACAAGGTCTAATTTTTCTTTAAGCATTAAGTTTGGCACATCGTAAATAGTTTCTGCATCAATAGATTCTATAATAGATTCTTGCTGAACATTACAAAATAAGGCCAATTTTCTTTTAATATTATCATTAAGTGCATGTTCGGTTCTGCAAACCAATACATCTGGTGCAACACCACTTTGCATTAACATTTTAACGGAATGCTGAGTTGGTTTTGTTTTTAATTCACCTGCTGCTTTTAAATAAGGAACTAATGTTAAGTGTATAACTAAGGCATTATTATCACCTAAATCCCATTTCATTTGTCGTACAGCTTCAACATAAGGCAAGGATTCAATATCGCCAACTGTCCCTCCAATTTCGGTAATTACAATATCAAATTCGCCTGTTTTTCCTAATATTTGTATGCGATGTTTGATTTCATCTGTAATATGTGGAATAATTTGCACTGTTTTACCTAAATAGTCACCTTTTCGTTCTTTATTTATAACCGATTGATATATTCTACCAGTAGTAACATTGTTTGCTTGAGAAGTTGGAATGTTTAAAAAACGCTCGTAATGTCCTAAATCTAAATCGGTTTCTGCGCCATCATCAGTCACATAGCATTCGCCATGTTCATATGGATTTAAAGTTCCTGGATCAATATTAATGTAAGGGTCTAATTTTTGAATGGTAACAGAATAGCCTCTTTCTTGCAATAATTTAGCTAAAGAAGCTGCAATTATCCCTTTACCTAGTGATGACGTTACGCCACCAGTAACAAAAATATATTTAGTTTTTGACATTAAGTTTGTGTTTTGGCAAAATTACTAAAGTCTATTTTATTGTACAAATGAAACTTGTATTGTTTTTGAGATAAAAAATACAAGTTTTATTTTATGGTAGAAAGTTTCATACTAATTATTAGTTTATCGTTATGAAACGTCAGTTTAAGCAGAGTCGAGAACGTTTTTTATTTGAAAAACTATTCTCGACTCCGCACGAATTGACCTATTGCTTCTAAGATAAAAATAGAATTATAATTATCTTATATTTTTAGATATGCTATATCTACAGATCCTCAATTTATTCTTTTTTAAAAAAAATGATTCCTTATGCTTTCAATGGTATATTTTCAAGTACTTCAATTAAATAACCCCAATATTTCTGAACAGAACTTATACTTGCACGTTCGTCTGGCGAATGTGCACCTCTAATATTTGGGCCAAATGAAATCATATCCATAGTTGGATAATGAGTTCCTAATATTCCACATTCCAATCCAGCGTGACACGCCAATACATTTGGTTTTTCATTAAACCTATTTTCGTAAATACGTTTTAAAACTTTAAGAATGTCAGATTTAGGATTAGGTTTCCATCCAGGATAAGAACCACTTAATTCTACATCAAAACACGCCAATTCAAAACCGCTTTTAATAGCATTCGCTAAATTAGTTTTACCAGATTCTATACTCGATCTTGTTAGGCAACCAATTTTAATAGCACCATCTTTCACGATAATTCGTGCAACATTATTTGAAGTTTCTACCAAATTCTCAATATCTGGACTCATTCTAAAAACACCATTGTGAGTTGTGTAAATTGCTTTTATAAAATCCTCTTGATCGTTTGTGCTCATCATTGTGTTTGGAAGAGGTGTTTTAGCGATAAATATTTCTAAATTTTCTTCTATGATAGCGAATTCTTCTTTTATTTCAGTTGAAATATGGTTGTAAATTTCGCCCATTTTATCTTCGTTTTTACAAACAATTATGGCGTTACTTTCACGAGGAATTGCATTTCTTAGAGAGCCACCATCAATTTCAGATATAATAGCAACGTCATTTAAAGCAAATAATATACGGTTCATCAGTTTATTTGCATTACCAAAACCTTTGTGAATATCCATACCGCTATGTCCGCCACGTAAACCTTTAACTGTAATTTTAAAGGCTTTCATTTTATTTGTAGTAGCTTCAGTTTGATAAGATTTTGTAGCAGTAATGTCTATACCACCAGCACAACCAACACCAATTTCATCATCATCTTCGGTGTCTAAATTTAGTAGAATTTCACCATCCAAATAACCAGCTTGTAAACCAATAGCACCTGTCATTCCGGTTTCTTCATCAATAGTAAATAAGGCTTCAATGGCTGGATGTTTTATTGTTTTGGATTCCAAAACACTCATTATAGAGGCAACACCAATTCCGTTATCTGCTCCTAATGTAGTTCCTTTAGCTTTTACCCAATCACCATCTATGTACATTTCTATTCCTTGTGTGTCAAAATCAAAAACGGTATCGTTGTTTTTTTGACAAACCATATCCAAATGAGATTGCATTACAATCATTTTTCGGTTTTCCATACCAGCAGAAGCAGGTTTCTTGATAATAACATTTCCAATAGGATCAACTTGACAATCCAATCCTAAATTTGTTCCAAAATCCATCATAAATTGACGCACTCTTTCTTCTTTTTTTGAAGGTCTTGGAATAGCATTTAAATTGGCAAAATTATTCCATAATGTTTTTGGCTCTATATTTCTAATTTCTTGACTCATTTTTTATTTGGTTTTGTAGTAATTTTTATTTTTTTGAATTGATAAATTAATTTAAATTTAATATTTTTCATTTACGCTGAACATTAAAAAATCACCCACCAACTCGTTTAACATTGTATTTTTCTTTTTTTAAAATCTCGATAATTTTATCTCTATAATTACCTTGTATTATAATTTCGCCATCCTTGACACTGCCACCAACACCGCATTTTTTTTTCAGTAATTTCCCCAATACTTTTAAGCTGATTTCATCGCCTTTAAACCCTTTAATAACTGTTACAATTTTTCCGCCTCTTCCTTTATTAGAAAAATGAGCTTCTAAATATTGCTCGTTATTTTGGAGTTCATTAGATGTTGATTCATCGGTATAATTTGAGAAGTCTTCTTTGTTATTTGTTGAAAAGACAAAACCTCCCAAATCTGATAAGCTTGATAGTTTCTTTTTACTCATTTTAATATTTTCTTTGTTGATAGTACTTTATAATTCCCAATATAAAAACAATTAATCCTACAAGGATAACAATGTAAGAAATATAAAGGTACTGCTCTTTTAATTTTATAGACATAAATGCAATAAGCATTCCTGTAAGCATTAGTGTTGTTGGACTTGAATTACCCATTAGTTATAATTTTAAAAATGGTTATATTAAACCAAGTTCTCTTAAACGTTCATTTAAATAATCGCCAGCAGTAATGTCTTCATAAGCTTTGGGATGATCTTTATCAATACATATATCCAAACAATTTAAAGACATTTCACTTTTTGGATGTGTAAAAAATGGAATTGAAAAACGCGGTTTATCCCAATCTTCTTTTGGTGGATTTACCACTCGATGAATGGTAGAACGCAATTTGTTATTGGTTAAGCGTTGTAGCATATCGCCAACATTAATAACCAATTGTTCAGGCAAGGCAGTTACGGAAACCCATTCGCCAGTTTTGGCCTGTACTTGTAAACCTGCTGCAGACGCGCCCATCAATAAAGTAATTAAATTTATATCGCCATGTGCTGCTGCTCTAACGGCTCCTTTTGGTTCGCCAACAATAGGCGGATAGTGGATTGGTCTTAAAATACTGTTTCCATTATGAACAAAAGTATCAAAATACGTTTCTTCTAAGCCAATATATAATGCTAAAGCACGTAAAACATAAGTTGCCGTTTTTTCTAATTGTCTAAAAATCTCCATACCAACTTTGTTAAAACCAGGAACTTCGCTAACTTGAACATTTTGAGGATACGTGTCTTGTATAATTTCACTATCGGTTACTTCTTGGCCAAAGTGCCAGAATTCTTTTAAATCTCCTTCAGTTTTTCCTTTAGCAGACTCTTTACCAAATCCAGTATAACCTCTTGCGCCACCAATGCCATCAATTTCATATTTTGATTTTACACTTGTTGGTAAAACGTAAAATGCTTTGACTTCTTTGTATAGTTTTTCGGATAAATCGTCAGATAAAAAATGTCCTTTTAATGCAACAAATCCAATTTCTGAATAGGCTGTACCTATTTCTTGTACAAATTTTTTCTTTAATTTTTCATCACCCGATAAAAAATCATCTAAATTAACACTAGGTATATTTTTCATAATTATTTTTTTTCAATAGATTTAACGTCTTCAATTTTGTCAATTTTATTTTTTTTGTATAAAGGCAAACGATACATAATTGTATAGTTGAAGGTAAAACCACCATTATTCAAATATACACGATTGAAACCTGGCATATAAATATTTTTAAAATTATCTGGTTCTTTATCAGTAATCAGCCTTTTAAAACCTGCCGAAACACCTAAGAATACATTTTCATATACAGCAACTTTCATGCCTATTATTAATTCTCCCCAATGTGCATTTAAATCAGTAAAGGATAAAGTGTTGTTGAGGTGATTTTCTGGCAAAATAATATCACTATTTATTGTAATTTTAGAGACTTTGTGATTAAAGAAACTAAATCCATAACGCAACCCTAAATATACTTCATTTTCCATATCAAGAAAGTTTTTGTATAAATTGTAATTGGCACCAAGTTTAATGTACTGTCCTTTTGTTTGCACATCGTAATAGTTTTCGTTGATTGTGTTGTCTAAAAATCCAATTTCGGCAGCTAAAAAATACTTTTTACTTAATCGGTAATCAGCTACCAATTCAATTGATTTTCGTTTATTGTTAAAGAGTGTTTGAATTGGATTTGAAATATCAAATCCCAATCGTATGCCATACACATCTTTATAAAACAAACTGTCTTGCTTTACAACTTGCGAATAATTAGTTGCACTATAAAGCATTAAAATGATAATAACAATTGGTTTCATGAATACAGTAAAGTTAAAATTAATGAAAAATAGTGAGATGAGCAATAGATTCATTTTCAATATCATCTACTTCTTTTTGAATTTGAGACAGCCAATTACTACTAGAATTTGAAACTATAATATCATTATAAATAGATTTATAGCCACAAGATCGTGAAACATAGATGCTATTTAAAGTATAGTTTAATGTAAACTCATCGGTTATGGCATTGGCATCAATGTTGGCATTTTTAACAAGTGTTATTTTTGTATAATCTTGATCTACATTTAACGGAACAACAATAGAGTCTATTGTTTTAATTACATTTATTTCAACGATTTCATCTAAAGAATTAGTGACTTTTACAAATAAATTTGACACACTTTTTAAATCATCTGTTTCAATAGCATCGTGAAAACGAATAATTAATTGTGGTGTGTTTTCATCAATACATATATCATCTCTTTCGCAAGAAAATAAAGTGGCTATAAAAAAAACGATGAATAGATGTTTTATTGACATTGTAATTGAATTAAAAAGCAAAGATACAATTAAAGTGTGTTTGGATTTAAAAATTAAGAAAACATTAGCTTAGTTTAAGGAATCCATTTTTTTTCGAAATTTGGTTTTCTTTTTTCTAGAAAAGCGTTTCGTCCTTCTTTGGCTTCATCAGTCATATAAGCCAATCGTGTAGCTTCACCAGCAAAAACTTGTTGTCCAACCATACCATCATCGGTTAAGTTCATAGCGAATTTTAACATTTTTATTGACATTGGCGATTTTTCGAGAATTTCTTGCGCCCATTGATAGGCTGTTTTTTCTAAATCTTTATGTGGTATGACAGCATTCACCATACCCATTTCATAAGCATCATCGGCAGAATAATTTCGACCCAAAAAGAAAATTTCACGCGCTTTTTTTTGTCCAACCATTTTTGCTAAATAGGCTGATCCGTAGCCGCCATCAAAACTTGTAACATCAGCATCGGTTTGTTTAAAAATAGCGTGTTCTTTACTAGCTAAAGTTAAATCACAAACAACGTGCAAACTGTGTCCACCACCAACTGCCCATCCAGGGACCACAGCAATAACTACTTTGGGCATAAACCTTATTAAACGTTGTACTTCTAATATATTTAAACGGTGATAACCATCTTCGCCAACATAACCTTCTTTTCCACGTGCTTTTTGGTCTCCACCACTGCAAAAAGAATAAACACCATCTTTACTAGATGGACCTTCGGCAGATAATAAAACCACGCCAATGCTAGTATCTTCATTAGCGTCATAAAAAGCATCATACAATTCGCTTGTTGTTTTTGGTCTAAAAGCATTTCGTACATCGGGACGATTAAATGCGATACGTGCAACACCATTACATTTTTGGTAAGTTATGTCTTGATATTCTTTGGCAGTTTTCCAATTTATTTTTGGCATAGTTATGGTAATTTAAACAGTTGTAAAGATAGCTAATTGTTAAAATTAAAAAAAACTATTTTACATTTAAAACTAAAAATAATATTATATTTCGAAAATAAAAAAATAACACATGAAAAGAATTACCATTACACTTTGTTTTTTATTAGTAATAAGTACAATTTTTTCTCAAACGAGTAAAGTTAAATTGTTTAATTCTACCGAACTTGGTGTAGAAAGAATATTAAAAATCCATATTCCAAAGTCATATAAATCGAATAGTGATAGAGTATATCCGCTAACTATAGTGTTGGATAGTGAATTTTTATTTGATGTTTATGTTGCTAATGCAAAATTATATTCTGATAAAGATAAAGCGCCAGAACAAATTATTGTTGGAATTTCTCAAAATCAAAAAAGAGAACGTTATAAAGATTGCTCATATGATAAAGTATCTAGTATGCCAACCAACGATGGAACAGTGTTTTATCGATTTTTACGTAATGAAGTATTGGATTATATGGATGCTAACTATAATATTTCTCCTTTTAAAACAATTGTTGGAAATACTTTAACAGCAAATTTTATAAATTATTTTTTAATAGAAAAAGAACCAGCATTCCAAGCATATATTAATTTAGATCCCAATTATGCGCAAGATATGCAAAGTATGTTTCACGGTAAAATACCAACCATAGATGAAGCAGTTTACTATTATATTGCATCTGGCGATTTTAATTCAGACAAGAAAGAAGAAACATTAAATGCTATTGATGATCTATTACAATCGTCAAAAAACGAAAACTTTAATTACCGTTTTGATGCTTTTGAAAACGCTACAAAAGAATCTGTAATTGGTCAAGGAATTTCAAGTGCTCTAGCTTTTGTGTTTGATCAATATTCTGCCATATCAAAGGAAGAATATAAATCTAAAGTTTCTAAGCTTACGCCTCCAGAAGCTATTGAATACCTAGAGCGTAAATATGTAGAGATAGAATACTTATTTGGCGCAAATATAAAAATTAGAGAACGAGATATTTATGCAGTAGAAGAGATTATCATTGATAAAGAAAATGGTGATTATTTAGAAGATTATGGTAAAATGATAAACCGTTTGTATCCAAACTCTCCATTGGGAGATTACTATATTGGTTTATATTTTGAAAAAGGAAAAAGCTACAAAAAAGCTTTAAAGTATTATAAAAATGGGTTTGCAAAAATATCAGCAGATGATCCAAATAAAGATGGCTACTATGCTAATGTGGAGCGCATCATAGCGTTATATAAAAACAGAAAAAACGAGCCTGTTGAAGACGAAATTGAAGAAGATGAAGAAGATGAAGATGAAGAAAAAAAAGAATAACATATAAATTAAAATTTAATTACAATGAAAAAATATATTATTACACTATTTGTTATATTTCTAGCTTTACAAGTAACAGCGCAAGAGTATGAATTTACTGATTTAATTGACATAGAAGCTTCGGAAGTTAAAAGTCAAGGAAATACTGGAACTTGTTGGAGTTTTTCTACATCCTCATTTATTGAAAATGAAATTGTAAGACTTACAGGAAAACACATAGATATATCTGAAATGTTTACTGTGAGAAATACCTATGATGATAAAGCTTGGAACTATGTTATGCGTCAAGGGAAATCGCAATTTAGTCAAGGTGGATTAGCTCATGATGTTATCAATGCAATAGAAAAAAATGGTCTTGTGCCAGAAAGTGTTTTTGAAGGTGCAAAAACCGAAAGTAAAACATATAATCATAAGTTAATAATACCTCAAATAAAAAAAATATTAGATACATATATTAAAAATGATAAAGATTCTAGTTTTCCAAATTGGAAATTAGAAGCCTCGAAAATTCTTGATGATGAAATTGGCGAAGTGCCATCAAAATTTAATTTTGAAGCTGTTAATTTTACACCAAAATCATTTGCTAAATTTTTAAAAATTGAGCCAAAAAACTATATTACAATTTCATCTTTCTCTCAAGTTGATTTTTACAAACCATTTATATTAAATATTCCAGATAATTTTTCTAATGGCAGTATGTATAATTTACCTCTAGATAAATTGGTTCATGTCGTAGATTATGCTTTAAAAAAAGGATATACTTTAGCTTTGGATGTAGATGTTTCTGAAAAAACATTTTCTGCAAAAAATGGAATTGCTGTTTTACCAAATGATAAAACAGATAATAAAATAGCTTTAACAGAGCTTGTTACCGAAAAAGTGATAACTCAAGAATTTAGACAAGCTGAATTTGAAAATTACAATACTACAGATGATCATTTAATGCATATTGTTGGTGTGGTTAAAGATCAAAATGACAATAGATATTATAAAGTAAAAAACTCTTGGGGAGATAATAGTAAGCGAATAGGTAACAATGGTTATATTTATATGAGCGTTCCTTATTTCAAACTTAAAACCATTTCTGTATTATTACATAAAGACGGATTGCCTAAAAAAATCAACAGAAAATTGGATTTAGATTAGTTACTTTTGAACCTTTAAGATTAATTGTCAGTAATAACATTGTCTTAATAAAGCTTTATTTTAAAGATTCAAAATACGCTTTCAAAACAACATCATTTACATCTCTTGGTGTTGTGATTTCAAGTAATTTTGGCTTTGAACTTGCGTTAAAAAAGGATTTTAGCTTTTTAGTTGAATCTTCAATAGAAGAAACAGTTGCATATGATAATCCATGCATTTTACATAAATGCGCTGCAGTTAATTGATGAGGTGTTTCGAACAATTCCAATGCATTTGTAGTTTGTGGTCCAGGAATGAATCTAAATATGCCACCACCAGAATTATTAATTAAAATGATTCTAAAATCTTTTTTTATATATTTATTCCAAAGTGCATTACTGTCGTAAAAAAAACTTAAATCACCTGTAATAAAAAGTGTTTTTTTATCCGATGCATAAGATGCACCAATGGCTGTAGAAGTACTTCCATCAATACCACTTGTACCACGATTACAATAAACAGACACACTTTTTTTTATATCAAACAATTGAGAATATCTTATAATTGAGCTATTGGACAATTGCAGGTTATAGTTTTTAGGAACTGATTTTAAAGCTAAGCTAAAGACTTTTAAATCAGAATACGGCGCATTTTTCAAATAGAGTTCGTGTTTTTCTTTACGACTTTCATATACAGTCAAATGCTTTTTTTGATATAAACTCTTTGTGTTTTTTGTTAAAAAGAAAAACTGACTAAAAAAAAGCGAAGCCGATACCTTAAAGTGATGCGATAAACAGAAAAAAGTATCTGGTGTATTATATTTATCTACATGCCAATGATGTTTGGGTTGGTGGTTTCTAATAAACTGTTTTATTTTTTTTGAGACAATCATACCGCCAAAGGTTAAAAGAATATCGGGTTTTAAATCATTCAACTCTTTTTTTGATAACGGCGAAATAAGTTTATCAATACCATTTATAATTTTAGTATGGTATAAATTAGAAGTCGTTTCGGTCAACACAAGAACACTTTCATCTTCCAAAATATGATTTATTTGTGTTTGAATCAAGTCCAATGGAGAGTTAACACCAATCAAAACCATTTTCTTTTTTGCAGTATTCCAAGTTTTTGCAAATACATCCAACTCATCTACATTCAACGGAATTTCATCTAATAAGCTTAAAGGTTCTTCTGTTTTTATTTTAGGAAAAGAAATAGCTTTGGTTGTTGTTTCATATAAAGGTTCATCAAACGGAATGTTAATATGAACTGGTCTACTCTTGGTAATCGATTTTAGTATTGTTTTTTGAACTAAATTAAAATTATGTAATGAAAATTCAGTTTTTTCATTATTATTTTCAATTAAATTAGCCGACATTAATATGTGGTTTTTAAACACATTTTTTTGATTGATAGTCTGTCCATCACCTATATTCTGTAAATATTTTGGTCTATCAGCCGATAAAATAATCAATGGTATATTACTAAAATAAGCTTCAGCAATTGCTGGATAATAATTTAATAATGCAGATCCTGATGTGCATAATAATGCAACAGGTTCTTGTGTTTGTTGCGCAATTCCTAAAGCAAAAAAAGCAGCCGATCGCTCATCAACTACGCTTAAAACTTCAATGGTCGAATTGTTGTGAAACCCAATAGTTAAAGGTGCATTTCTTGAGCCTGGCGAAATTACAACTTTTGTTATATTGTTAGTTTCGCAGGCATTTATAATTAATTGAGCTATGGATTTTTTTGAATGAAGCATTAGAGATAAAAAGTAATTTTGATTGTTTAATAATATTAGTAAAATTACTAATTTAATTTGGTATTATTCTATTTCAAAATCAAAATAAACGTTTCTATAAGGTTCGTATCTCAAAGTAAAGTGCCACCATTCTTTAGGATACGATCTAAACCCGTTTTCATTCATTACTCTTTGTAGTAATTGTCTGTTCTTAATTTGTACTTTACTAAGTTTATTATAATTTACCCAAGATTGCTCTCCAAAAAAATCATAGGTACTTCCCATATCCAACACATCATTAATAGAATCAGAAAATAGAGTAAGATCAACAGTACTGCCACTACTATGTCTAGATTTAGATGCGATATAGCCTTTTTTAAAAAGATTTTTTTTGGCTACATTAGGGTAAAACTGTTGTTTCATTAAAGTATCATTAATAGCCCTTGCCCAAGTAACAAATTGATTAACGGCTTTTTGTGGACGATAACTATCATAAATGTAAACACATAAACCAAGCTCTTCTAAAGTAATATTTACCTGCTCTAATGCTAATGCAGCTTGTTTCGTTAAAACACATCGATCCGTTGTGTAACCATTAATTGGTTTTCCAATAAAGTTGTTTTTTGTAGCGTATCTAATCTCTTTTTTTAGATTTGGCACAATATCACTTGCGTCAACAAAACCCTTTGGAAACGCTAAGTTCTTTTGAAAAAAAGAGGATAAGAAAAAAAATCCAATAAAAATTACTATGAAAGTTCTTAAATTCATTTAAAAGATATCATCCAATATTTTTGCTAACCTTATACCGCCTTTTTGTAGCTGACTCCTAACCGTACCAAAGTTTTTATAAGAATATCTATAACTTAATTTGTCTCCAATTTTTGCTGAAGCATATACTTTAATAGCTAATTTTTGGGATTCATTTACCCAGTCTATTACATTACCTTTTTTTATTTTTCTACGTTCTTTTCGAGATAATTTTTTAGAATTATTTGCTAATTCCATATAACTCATTTCCCATTTGTTAATCATATTCTCATCCCAAACACGATGAAGGTTTGTGCCTTTACCAAACCATTCTACTTGAATTGTATTACCGCCTTTATCTTCTTTTCTACCAACATGAAGTGGTTGATGTAAATCTCCAACCAAATGAACTAACATTTTTAAATGGAACACTTTGTCCTCATCACTACTTTTCTTATTTTTCAATTCCTTTATACAAGTGTCAATACCAACTATCAAATCACCCTTAGGGTTTTTATGCGAAGATTCGTAGCTCTCGCTAAACTTAAGATTAACATAATGCCAAGGGCTATATTTTCGATAATTTCTATCTGATTTTATTTCATCACCAAAGGTAGAAACAAAAGCCAAACTTTCATTATTAAGTAATTTTGCAATTTTTCTTTTGGTCTTTTTTGAAATATGATTAGAAGCAATTTCACCTACGGTACGATGACCTGTTGGTCCCCAAGAAAAACATGTGCTAATCCAAAGAATAGAAACTAGAAGTGTTATTTTTTTTAACATTATTTTTTTTGCTAAGATAACGAGATATTTGTTAAATTCAAATTTTAACTTCTACTTTTGGTTATATTTGTAATTCATTTATAAATTAAAAGAATCATGAAAGAATATAAAATAATAAAACAACCTGGAACTACAGTTCGAAAAGATAATGAGTTTGAAGATTTATTAAACAGTTATGCAAAAATGGGATGGCGGGTTGTAAATATTTTTAAACATCGCGGATTTTTAAAAGCTTTAATTGAACGAAATTTAGCCACAGAATAATTTTAAACTGATTTAAATAAAAAAAGCATTCGCTATGCGAATGCTTTTTTTTATAAGAAGTATTGTATTTTTTTGTAAAAACTATTTTACTTTATCAATTATGGCTTTAAAAGCTTCTGGTTGATTCATTGCTAAATCCGCAAGTACTTTACGATTTAATTCAATGTTATTAGCTTTTACTTTTCCCATAAATTGAGAATAAGACATTCCGTGTAAGCGAGCTCCAGCATTAATACGCTGAATCCATAATCCACGAAAATTCCTTTTGTTGTTTTTTCTATCACGGTAAGCGTAACCCATGGCTTTATCCACTGCATTTTTTGCAACTGTATAAACATTTTTACGTCTACCAAAATATCCTTTGGCTTGTTTTAATATTTTTTTTCTACGAGCTCTTTTGGCTACTGAGTTTACTGATCTTGGCATTTCTATTTTTTGTTTTTGAGTTAGGCAGTTCTAAGAACATTTTTAAGTTTAAGCACTAACACATGGTTAAATAATTCCTTTTTAAATTGTTAGTCTAATTAGACTATTTTAAACAAAGTTGATTTTTTATATTAGGCAAATCTGCTTTATGAACTAAGGCATCATGTCTTAATTTCAATTTTCTTTTTTTACTTTTTTTAGTCAATATATGACTTTTAAAAGCGTGTTTTCTTTTAATTTTTCCAGAACCAGTCACTTTAAAACGTTTCTTGGCACTAGATTTTGTTTTCATTTTAGGCATTTTCTTCCTGTTTTTTACCGATTTTCATCGGGAATTGTTATTATTAATACTTCTTAATTATTAAAATATAATACTTCTTTTCATTATAGTGAAAAGAAGTATTTTTATTTTAGTCTATTTTTTCTTTAAAGGCGCAATGTACATTGTCATACGTTTCCCTTCAAGTCTTGGCATTTGTTCTACTTTACCAAATTCTTCTAAATCTTGAGCTAAACGGAGTAATAAAATCTGTCCTTGCTCTTTAAATATTATAGAACGTCCTTTAAAAAATACAAATGCTTTTAATTTAGCGCCTTCTTTTAGGAACTTTTCAGCATGTTTCTTTTTAAATTTATAATCGTGATCATCCGTTTGAGGACCAAAACGTATTTCTTTTATAACAACCTTAGTCGTTTTTGCTTTCAATACTTTTTCACGCTTTTTTTCTTCATATAAAAACTTCTTATAATCCATAATTTTACAAACTGGTGGGTTTGCTTTTGGAGAAATTTCTACTAAATCTAATTCAAAATCAATAGCCATCTGTTTTGCTTTTGCAATTAAATAGACACCTACTTCAACGTTATCTCCAACAAGACGTACTTCTGGAGTACGAATTATCTTATCGTTTATTCTGTGTTTATCTTCTTTAAAAACTCTTCCAGGACCTCTTCGTCCTCTTTTTCTACGTATTGCTATGGCTATAAAAATTTAATTGCTATAAAAGCTGTTTATTTAAAATTGTTCTAATGTTTTGCTGATCTCTGTATTAATGATCGACGAGAATTCTTCTACACTAAACGTGCCAATATCTCCTTCTCCATGTTTTCTAACCGAAATAGTATTACTTTCAGCTTCTTTTTCCCCTATAATTATCATATAAGGAATCTTACTCATCTCAGCATCTCGTATTTTTCGTCCAACCTTCTCATTTCTATCATCTACGAGGGCGCGAATTTCGTAATTTTCGAGCAGATTTAAAACTTTTTTCGAATAAATTTCATATTTTTCGCTAATTGGTAGCAAAATCACCTGTTCAGGCATTAACCAAAGCGGGAAATTACCTGCAGTATGTTCTAAAAGTATCGCAATAAATCGTTCCATCGAACCAAAAGGCGCGCGATGTATCATCACAGGTCTATGTAATTTATTATCAGATCCTTTGTAATTTAAGTCAAAACGTTCTGGTAAATTATAATCAACTTGAATCGTTCCCAATTGCCAACTTCTACCCAAAACATCTTTAACCATAAAGTCTAGTTTCGGTCCATAAAATGCTGCTTCACCGTATTCAACAACTGTCTTCAAACCTTTTTCTGAAGCTGCTTTTATAATGGCATTTTCTGCTTTTTCCCAATTTTCATCAGAGCCAATGTATTTTTCTTTATTTTCTGGATCACGTAATGATATTTGTGCAGTAAACTCCTCAAAACCTAACGCTTTAAAAACATATAATACTAAATCAATAACATTTTTAAACTCTTGATCAAGCTGGTCTGGTGTACAAAAAATATGCGCATCGTCCTGTGTAAAACAACGTACACGTGTTAATCCATGTAATTCGCCACTTTGTTCATACCTATAAACAGTGCCAAATTCCGCAAAACGTTTTGGTAAATCTTTATAGGAGTATGGTTTGTGATTAAATATTTCACAATGATGTGGACAATTCATCGGTTTTAATAAATATTCTTCACCTTCTTTTGGTGTTCCAATAGGTTGAAAACTATCTTCACCATATTTTTCATAATGTCCCGATGTTACATACAAATCTTTGTGACCAATATGTGGTGTAATGACCATTTCGTAACCAGCTTTCTTTTGTGCTTTCTTTAAGAATTGCTCTAATCTTTCGCGTAAAGCTGCTCCTTTTGGTAACCATAAAGGTAAGCCTTGACCTACTTTAGCAGAAAAAGTATATAATTCTAATTCCTTTCCAAGCTTTCTATGGTCGCGTTGTTTAGCTTCTTCCAATAAAGCTAAGTATTCCTTTAAATCTTTTTGTTTCGGAAACGAAACACCATACACACGTGTTAATTGTTTATTTTTTTCGTCACCGCGCCAATATGCACCAGCAACACTCATTATTTTTATTGCTTTGATGATACCAGTATTAGGGATGTGTCCACCACGGCATAAATCTGTGAAGTCAGCATGATCACAAAATGTTATTGTACCATCTTCAAGATTTTCGATCAATTCAATTTTAAATTCATTATTTCTTTCCTTATAATAAGAAAGTGCATCAGCTTTTGATGTTTCACGAAGTTTAAATTCAAATTTCTGACGAGAAAATTCCAAAAATTGTTTTTCTATTTTTCCAAAATCAGCATCAGTTAAACTGATATCGCCAAAATCTACATCGTAATAAAACCCATTGTCAATTGCTGGACCAATAGTTAATTTTGCATTTGGATGAAAATGTAGAATTGTTTGAGCTAAAACATGAGCAGAAGAATGCCAAAAGGCTTTTTTACCTAAATCATCTTTCCAAGTATATAAAACCAAAGATCCATCGACAGTAAGATTTGTGGTGGTTTCTACAACCGTATCATTGAAAGAAGCAGAAATAACATTTCTTGCAAAACCTTCACTAATTGCTTTAGCAACATCCATTGGCGTGCTATTTATTTCCATTTCTCGTATTGAGCCGTCTGGCAATGTAATCTTAATCATGTTCCTGTTTTTTGAATCGCAAATATATTTATTATGTCGTTAAAAGAAGCTAATTTTAATGCCTTTTTTTTAATCATTAATTATATGCTATATATTAAGGTAAAATAAAGTTATTCATTTAATTTGAAAAATTCATATTGATTACTTTAAATGTATTCAAAGAATCCTAATAAAACTATTCATTTAGAGTATAAAGTCAAACCATCTACGAGTTTTTTATTTTTCATTATAAATTTTAATAATCATTTTCCGTATAAATCATACAATATCAGCAAGTTAAAAATAAATTTAATTTTTTTCAAAAATAACATAAAAAAGTCATTGTCATATTAGAAATAGGTATTACATTTGCACCCGCAAAGAAAACCACTTAGTTATAGATTAGGTAATTTCGCGTAAGTTTTTTGACATTTTAGCGATTATAAATTGAGTTTTAATGAGTTATGAGTTTAGGGATTTATCTTTAGATAATTACACAAAAAAAAATTAAAAATTAGTTGTTAGAATAAAAATATGTTTTACATTTGCACCCCGAAACAATCGGAGCTAATTTAGCAAGGGTAGAAGTAGGAATAAGTTCATTGAGAGAATAGACAAAATTGACAGCGTAAAAGAGAGTAAAACCACTTGATTTCGATTAAGTACTTTGAGAATCTTCGTAACAATGTAGGCGCACTATTTATTTAGTAGCGTTTAAACAA
>JAZGEV010000060.1:0-10144 GCA_036478895.1 Flavobacteriaceae bacterium
ATTAATTTTGATCCACAATGCGCAACAGCATATTCAATACTTGCAATTGATGATGTATTAGCAATATTTCCTGCTACTCTTATTGTAAACAATTCTCCTAATCCTGTGTCAAAAGCCAATTCTGGTACAATTCTACTGTCAGCACAACCTAAAATAATAGCATAAGGTTCTTGTTTATCAATTAGAGATTTTCTTCTTGAATTGTCTTGAAGTTTACCATCCAAAAGGTCTTTTACAAATCTACTATTTCCTTCTTTTAATCTTTTTAAACTTTGGTGAGATGTCATAGTTATTCGTTTTATTAATATTTGAATATGAAATTTTCTCTAAAGAGAATCAAATCTAATTTTACGATTGCAATATAAGGAGTTATTTCTTCTTCTTTATATTTTAGAGAAACAAGATTTTTATTGAACGATCAATCTGGTTTTATAATTTCGTGATTTTAGCAACTTTCCGATTTAATAAAAAATGGTATATAACCAATATACTAACTAAAATAATTAAAGCTAAATAAACTGTAAAACTGCTACTGTTTTCCATTTCAAAAAGGTCTTTTAGTTTTTGTAAATATAAGTTTCTCACAAGATAGCTTATTATCAAAGCGATAAAAACTGCAATGATAGTAGTTGAAAACATAACCAATTTATAAAACTTAGCAATTTGTTTTGTTGTATAACCAATGTGAGAGAGATTAACAATCATTTTTTTATTTTTCTGAAAGATTAGATTTATACTTAATAAAACAAATGCTATTGCCAACAAAACAATAATAATTGCAATAATTAGTATAAATAAAAATAACGATTTAAAAAAGAAAAGCAATTTGCTAAACTCTAGTTTATCTTTATTAATTGCATAATTGTGATCGTTAAAAAACGCAAGAATTGCAGTGTCGTTTGGGTTTGAAAACTCAAGTAATAAGCGACTTACTTTTTGTTTGTTTCCATGACCGTATTTTTTGTTTGCCCATTTTAAAAAATCATCGGGAACTAATATGGAGTTAATTTTATTAGAAAACCCTACTATTTTACTTGAGTAAATAGCTGTATTCCCATTGCCACTTATTTGTACGTTAAAGTCAATTTCCGAAATGGTGTTTTTGGATAACACTGGTAAACCTTGACTTTCGGCAAAGCCAAAATTGTAGAGTTTTAAATAATTTTCGGGAATTATTATGGGGATAAATTTTTTGGTCGATTCCCAAGTCCATTGTTTATTGGTAAAGTCTAAATAGTTGTTTGGTACACTTTCAAAAAACAAATCGGTATAGAATTTTGGAATGTCTTTTCTGCCATTTGTAAAGGCGTTTATTTTAAACGTTGCAAAATTAAAATAGGATACATTTTTAACGAATGGCTGTTTTTTTAAATTCGCAATTTCTTTATCGGTAAAATAAATTTTGTTTTTATTGAGGCTTTTGAAAGCAGAAACTTCTTTACTTATTACAACGGCATTATCATTAAAAACATCGGTTTGTTTGTTAAATAAGCCTTTTAAATCGAAATATAAGTGAAATAGAATCAAAATTATGGAAACGCCAACAGTCAATGTAATGGCATAACCAATTATTTGAACAGGATTTATTGTTTTCTTTTGAAGTTTATATAACATCTTATAAATTTAAAATTGAATCGTAATTAAAAAGATAGTCATTGTTTAATGTTGTTAATATAATACCTGCATTTTGAGCCTTACATTGCTTTTCAATGATAGTGGTTAATATTTTAATGTTATCATTATCTAAATGGCTAAATGGCTCGTCTAGAAGTAAAAATTCAAAAGGCATACAAAGCGCTCTAATTATTGAAACGCGTTGTCTTTGCCCAAGAGATAACGTTTTTACAAGTGCATTTTTTTTATGTAAAAGGCCTACTTTTTGTAATAGAGTTTCAATTTGTAGATCGGTTTTAAAATTGGTTAATTTATTTTTGATCTGTATATTTTCAATGACACTAAGTGCTTCAAATAATTTAAAATCCTGAAAAACATAACTTAGTTTGTCTATTTTGAAAGACGATTGGTCATTTGTAGAAAATGTAATTTTACCACTATAATTAGAATTAACTCCATAAATAAAATTTAATAAAGACGATTTTCCATTACCCGAATTCGCTTTAATTAAATAAAATTCACCACTATTAAAGACTATATTTTTTTGTAAGTAAATGTCAGATGCGTTTATTTCTGCATCCATCATATAGGTTGGTTTAATATGTTGTAAAACAATTTGCATTACATGCCAAGTAGCGATTTGTAGTTTTTATCAACAGTATTTAAAATTGTATATAAGCTGTTGTTTTTACTGTCGTTTAGCTTGTAAGTGACTTCAAAAGATGTCGCACTTTTTTGGTTAAACTCAATACTTTTTGCAAAATCATTCCATAATTTTAATGATTGCATACCTTGTCGCCCAGCTTTATTATTCAATTCATTTCTTAAAGCTATTGGGTATTCATTTAAATTTAATTTAAGATGACCATACGTAAAATTATTTTTAACACTACTTTTTTGAGATGAGCTATTTAAATTGTTTTTTAAACCTTTATTTTTAAAAGATTTAATACTTACTTCGTCATTTGTAATCAATCCTAACTTGTCATTAAATGCGAAATATGCAGGATATTGATCATCTAATTTAAAGGTGTAATAATCATTTTTTATTTTAAATTCGTCTTCTGGAAATTTTGCAATTATCTTTTGTATGATTGCTTTGTCCTTAATGTCAAAAGCCAAACTTATAATTGGTGTTAAAGATTCTTCTTCGGTTTCTTTAAATTCACCAGAATAGTAGTCGTATTTTTTAAATGTTTTCATCTGATTTTTTACATCAAAAAAACTAAAAATAGCACTTCCACCAATAGCAGTTATTAAATTGTCTATCGACATATTCATTTCTTTACGAAATTGGTATTCTACAGATTCATAACCATCTGATTTCTTCATGGTGTTAAGATATGCTTTGGGATTTAATACCATACTAAAAACGCCCAATTGCTCTTTTGGTATGTAGTTTAAAAGTGAGGAGTTAAAAGATTTGTCAAAATATTTATTCTCTTTTAGTAAATTTTTCAAATCAGAATTTGGTGTTAAGTTTGTTTTTAAATGAACATTATCTTTGTTAAAGTTAAGATGCAGCGCAATGAAATTATCCGATAAATCGTAATTGAGATTCTTACTAATAGATATAAACTCTCTCATACCTTTAACCATACTAGTGTTTAGCCAAAAATTGACATCTTTTTGATTACTTGTAAATTTATTAAAATCACTATTTCCTTTAATGCTTTTGTCGGCTTTTTGGTTCAATAAGGTTTCAATTTCAAACTCTAAATGTTTTTTACTTTTAAAGTTTGTAGCTGTTAATAAAATGGCTTTTTTATTCTTCCAACCTATAGCAATATTACGTTCAATTTGAATGAAATTATAATTTTCATTTTTTACAATGTCTTTATCTATATTAGTTTTTTCACTTAATTCAGAAACAAATTCGGTAAATTTACTATCGCTAGTTAGGCTAAATAATACACTCATGAATTTTTCATTTTTACTTTTGTCAATCGTATAAACAAAAATTTCTTTTTTATAATTAACACCTGTTTTAGTTGGGTTATCTAAAATGTCATTTAAAAAACGAGCTGTTTTTTTATCTTCACTTCTAATTTCTTTTTTTACAGTATTAAAAAAATCAAATTTTGATAGTTCATTTAACTGCCCTTTTTTTATTAATGAGTACATATCAATTGCCATCACAAAATTAGTGTCTTTTGGAATTGCATTTGTTGTATTTGTGCTTTTTTTACAAGAGGTAAATACTATTAATAAACTTGTTATAAGTATAAATGCTTTAAATTGTTTTGTCGTCATCTTTTAGCGGTAAATTATTATGGTTGATTTAAAATGTAATAATAATTGGGTTTGATTTTTTTATTTAAAAAACGAATCTACAAATGATGTTTTGTTAAACACTTGTAAGTCATCAATGCCTTCACCAACACCAATATATTTTACAGGAATTTGAAATTGATCAGAAATGCCAATAACAACACCGCCTTTTGCAGTTCCGTCTAATTTTGTAACTGCCAATGCATTAACTTCCGTTGCAGCAGAAAAAGCTTTGGCTTGTTCAAATGCATTCTGTCCGGTAGAACCATCTAAAACTAATAAAATTTCGTGCGGTGCGTCATCAACAACTTTTCGCATTACTTTTTTTATTTTAGTTAATTCATTCATTAAATTAACTTTATTATGTAAGCGTCCAGCCGTATCAATTATAACAACATCAGCTTCTTGTTTTACAGCAGATTGCATCGTATCAAAAGCGACAGAAGCTGGATCTGAACCCATATCTTGTCTTACCATTGGCACATCAACTCTGTCTGCCCAAACTTGCAGTTGATCTATTGCTGCTGCTCTAAAAGTGTCAGCTGCACCAAGAATAACCTTTAAACCTTGCTTTTTAAATTGATTTGATAGCTTTCCAATAGTTGTAGTTTTACCTACGCCATTAACACCTACCACCATAATTACGTGTGGTTTGTTTTTTTGAGGAATTGTAAACTGTGTTTCATTGCCAACATTAGTAATGGCTAATAATGCTGCAATTTCTTCACGTAAAATTGAATTTAATTCCTCAGTACCAAGATATTTATCTTTAGCAACACGAGCTTCAATACGATCAATAATTTTTAAGGTTGTATCAACACCAACATCAGATGAGACAAGAACTTCTTCAAGGTTATCGAGTACATCTTCATCTACTGTTGATTTACCGGCAACAGCTTTTGATAGTTTGTTAAAAAAACTACTTTTGGTTTTTTCAAGTCCTTTGTCAAGTTTTTCTTGTTTTTCTACCTTTTCTTCGGGCGTTTCTTTGGAGAATAATTTTCTAAATAGGCTCATTTTTTATTTATCTTAATTTGGTCGGTCTTGATTTGTTTAAATATACTAACAAAAAAAGCTACTATCATTACGACAGTAGCTCAATTTTATTGTGTTAAAAGAATTTTATTTTGAGAAAAACTCTTTTGTTTTTGAAGGATCCATAATTTTTTCAACAAAAGTATAAGCGCCAGTCTTTGGAGACTTTACCATTTTAATTGCTTTTGCTAACCTTTTTGATCCTGTTTGTAACGATGCTACTGATTTCTTTGCCATAATATAATGTATTATTTACATATTTCGAAAACCGAAAATGTTTAATTATTTAATTTCTTTATGAACTGTCATTTTCTTTAAAATAGAATTAAATTTCTTTAATTCCATTCTATCTGGAGAGTTCTTTTTATTTTTTGTTGTTATGTATCTAGAAGTGCCTGGTTTTCCCGAAGCTTTATGCTCTGTGCATTCTAAAATAACTTGTATTCTATTACCTTTCTTTGCCATTTTTATTATTTTTTAAGGAATCCATTAGCTCTTGCGTCTTTTATGACAGCAGAGATACCTAATTTATTGATGTTTTTTAATGCAGAAGCAGACACCTTTAAGGTAATCCATTTACCTTCTTCAGGGATGAAAAAACGCTTTTTCATTAAATTAGCGTTAAATTTTCTTTTGGTTCTGTTTAAAGCGTGAGAAACATTGTTCCCAACCATCGCTTTTTTTCCTGTAAGTTCACAAACTCTAGACATTGTTTTCTTTCTTTAAATTCGAGGGGCAAAAATACATATACTTTATAGAAACTGCAAACTATTTTTATTGTTTTTTAATAAAAATATTTTTTAAGAAATGTTTCATGATTTTACAACAATTTTTTGTGGTTTAATTGCGTATTATTTTGGTGATTTTTCCCAAGCTATACTTTCTAATAAATGCTGTATATCCCTTTCAATATATTTGATTGCTGGGTAAATTGAATCGTAATTTGGCTGTATATTAAAATAGACTGCTCCTGTTAGAAAATGATTTTTTTTATCGGTTGCATGAAACTGAAGAGGAGAAGCTACGTTGCCAGTTACGTTGTTTAATTGTGCAAATACATTCTTTTTTGTGTTATTAAAAGTTTCAAAATAAATACTTTCTGCTTTTTTACGATGTTTTGTGGTTATTTTTTTCGCTTCAAAAAGCAATTCGTCTAAATTATTTTTAATCGGTCTATACGTAATATTCACAACAGCATTAATTTTTGGATATTTAATTTTTAGCCAATTATCTTTATCAATTATTTGGATTGTATTTTTCGAAATTTCAAAACTATAATTTGCTCCTTTTATTGGATTGTATTTTGCTATTGGATAGTCCAGACTCAAGTAACCATTTGGTTTTGGTAAAGTTTCATCTTTGGAGCAAGATGAAAGTATAAGGACAATAATAATGATTGACGTTAATGTTTTCAATGTAGAGTTACTTTTATCTGTTTAATTCTTTTTTTGTTGAGTGATTCTATGGTAAATGTTAAATCGTTGAATAGAATAACATCATTTTTTTTCGGAATTTTTTCGTAAACTTCTAAGATAAAACCTGCAAGGGTTTCAGATTCTCCTTTATTATTATCGAATTCATCAATATCGAGTTTTAAAGCTTTGCAAAAATCCTTTACAGATATTTTGGCATCAAAAATATAATTATGATTATCTAATTTTGAAAAAACAATACCGTCATCATCGTGTTCGTCTTTAATGTCGCCTACAATTTCTTCAATAACATCTTCTAATGTTACAATGCCCGAAGTGCCACCATATTCATCAACCACAATGGCCAAATGATTTTTACGATCTTTAAACTCTTTCAGCAAATCATCTAATTTTTTATTTTCGGGTACAAAATTGGCTTCACGTAGTAAATTTTCCCATTTAAAGGTTTTTTTATTAGCATGTTTTAGAAGGTCTTTAGAATATAAAATGCCTTTAATGTTATCTATATTATCAGAAAAAACTGGTATTCTAGAATGTCCTTGACCTATAATTTTTTTAAGAACTTTTTCAAATGGTTCGTCAATGGATATTGCAAAAACATCAATTCTTGGACACATTACTTGATTGGTTTCTGTGTTACCAAAATTAACAATACCTTCTAGTATTTTTTGTTCTTCAGTCGATGTGTCGTGAGCTGTTAGTTTTAAGGCTTCGGTTAGGGTTTCAACTGTTATGTCTGATTGTTTTTTTTGTAGCTTATTTTCTATAAGACTAGATAAGTTCATTAATGGAACACTTAGAAAAGAGAATAATGTATTTAAAAAACGGATTGGTTTAGCCATAAAAAGTGACATTTTCATAGCGTTTCTCGTAGCGTAAACCTTTGGGAGGACTTCTCCAAAAAGTAATATTAAAAAAGTAACTAATACAATTTCAATAAAAAATTTAATAATTTTTGAAGATATTCCTGTGAAAAAATAATCACTTACATAGGTGAAAATAATTATAAATAGAATGTTTACAAAATTATTTGCAATAAGAATAGTAGCTAATAATTTTTTTGGATTTTTTAATTGCTCAATAACAATTGAAATGTTTGCTTTTTTAGTAGCAACTGCTGAATCAATTTTTAATTTATTAAGAGAGAAAAATGCAATTTCGGTTCCTGAAATTAAGGCAGATAGGATTAATAAAATGACAAGTGATAACAGTTCTATGCCAATGGTTAAGTCAATAAATAAAGGTATAAATATGGGTATGGGGTCCAATGAATGTTTAAATTAAATTATTAAAAGGGCAAATCACCTTCTTTTTTTTCAGTTGTAGGTGTTTTTTCGGATGAATCTTTTGGAGGATTGTTCTGGTTAAGTTCTTTTTTAGTTGTAAGGAATTTCAATTCGTTTACTTGTATCTCGGTTGAGTATCTCTTATTGCCAGCATCATCTTCCCATTGACGTGTTTTTAGACGACCTTCGCAATAAACTTTATCACCTTTACTTAAATATTTTTCGCAAATCTCGGCCAGTTTGTTGCGTACAACTAAGTTGTGCCATTCTGTTGTTGTAACGCGTTCTCCAGTTGTTTTATTGGTATAGCTTTCATTAGTAGCAACTGGAAATCTTCCCAAGCAATTACCACCATCAAAATAATGCATTTTCACATCGTCTCCAAGATGTCCAATTAACATTACTTTATTTAAGGTTCCAGCCATTTTGTTTTAATTTTAATTCAAATGTACTAAAAAATGTATTAAAAACTTATTTTGGTCTAATTAATTTTTATGGATTTGTGAAATTGTAATATAAAATTGTGTATTAAAGTTGGTACAGGGAATTTATCCAAACTGGTAAATGGAATTGATTTTTGATTAATTTCATCAATAGAAATTAGCCAAAAATTAGTGTGTAAATGTTGATGAGATAACTTATGAATTATAACTGAATCGTTAAATAATTCTGTTTTATTAATTGTTGAATCATTAAAGAATGTTAGAAAATCTAAATTAGATTCTAGCTCTGTTATTGTGAGTTCTGTGTCTGTTTCAATTAATGGGAATTCGTATAGGTTTTGCCAGATGCCTTTTCCTGTTCTTTTTTTGATAATAGTTTCTTTATTTTTTGAGATAACTACTAAATAATTAAAATAACGTTTCTTTATTTTTATTTTTGAAGTTTTTACTGGTAGTAGATGCACTTTGTTTTTTTGAAGTGCCAAGCAGCTATCGTTTAAAACACATGAATCACATCCTGTCTTTTTGGGTGTGCAAATTAGAGCGCCAAAATCCATTAATGCTTGGTTGTATGTGCCAAAATCAGTTTTAGGTAATAATTGGGTCGCTAATTGTTTAAATTCTTTTGTGCCTTTTCCTGAATTTATTGCGGTTTCAATATCAAAATATCGAGATAAAACTCGGTAAACATTACCATCAACAACAGCACATTTTTCATTAAAAGCAATTGAAGCTATAGCAGATGCAGTATAGTCTCCAACACCTTTGAGTTGTATTAGTTCTTTATA
Source organism: Flavobacteriaceae bacterium (assembly GCA_036478895.1). Taxonomy (GTDB): domain Bacteria; phylum Bacteroidota; class Bacteroidia; order Flavobacteriales; family Flavobacteriaceae; genus S010-17. The sequence goes on from JAZGEV010000060.1 coordinate 8,871, forward strand.
ATTTTTTGGAAAAACACCATTCAGTTCTTTACAAATGTATTTAGCAGCATAATGTAGATTTCTAGCTCTAGAGTAATACCCTAAACCTTGCCACAATTTCAATACATTTTCTTCCTTCGCATTTGCTAAATCTTGTACTGTAGGGAAAGCTTTTGTAAAAGTAATATAATAAGGTAGACCTTGTTTGGTTTGTGTTTGTTGTAAAATAATCTCAGAAAGCCATATATTGTATGGGTTTTTACTGTCTCTCCAAGGAAAGCTGCGCTTGTTTTTTTCATACCACAGCGATAATTTTTTAGAGAAATCCATATTTTGAGGAAATTTATTTGTTTATTAGATTAAAATTTAATCATTTAGCTGAATGAATAAATTAAAAAAAGTATATATTTGCAAACTTAAAAAATATTAAATTAATAACTGAATAAATAATAAAGAATGACAAAAGCAGAAATTGTTTCGAGTATTGCAGAAAAATCTGGTTTAGAAAAAGCAGATGTTTTAAGAGTGGTAGAAGATTTAATGGTAGAAGTTAAAGATGCGTTGGAGAGCGGAACAAATGTTTATTTAAGAGGTTTTGGAAGTTTTATCGTTAAGAAAAGAGCTGAAAAAACTGGAAGAAATATCACAAAGAATACAACAATAAAAATACCAGCACATAACATACCAGCTTTTAAACCTGCTAAGGTTTTTGTAGAAGGTGTTAAAGCAAAGGTAAAAGTAAAATAATCATTAAAAACAGATAATTATGCCAAGTGGTAAAAAAAGAAAACGTAGTAAAATAGCTACGCACAAACGTAAGAAGAGAAGTAGACAAAACCGTCACAAAAAGAAAAAATAGACTAGTTAACTAGCAAGCGTAGTATTTATTAATTTAAATACTACGCTTGCTCGGTTTATTTTAAACAAGTTCATTGACATAGAATTTCGAAATTATTCGAGATTCGTTCGTACCTATTATATATTAACTGTTTTTTGGTTTATCCAAGAAACATAAAAACATAAACAGAGTGAACACAGAATTAATAATTAGATCAAATTCCTCTGATATAGATTTTGCTTTATTAAAAGATGGTAAATTAATAGAGCTACATAAAGATAGTAATGATAATAAATTTGCAGTTGGTGATATTTTTCTTGCCAAAGTCAAAAAAACCTTAAATGGATTGAATGCCTCGTTTGTTAACGTAGGAAGTGAAAAAGATGCTTTTTTACACTATCATGATTTAGGGCCAAAATTTTTATCGGCACAAAAATTTATGAAACAGATACAATCT
>JAZGEV010000061.1:0-12814 GCA_036478895.1 Flavobacteriaceae bacterium
TAATTGAAGCTTTGAGATTAGAGATTCTAGATAAAATACCTAAAGAATTCGTGAGAAATAAGCGGTTTATAAAAATTAATTGGAAATGATTTTTGAATTCAAGTAGTCGTTTTTGTATGAAGCCTAACTCAAAGATAAGTTCAGTTTTAATTGAATTTATCGACTGTTATAAGGTGTAAAGTTAGCGAAAAAAAATGACAAAGTCAAGTCATAAAACTTAGCACATCAAAAAAAAAGAGCCTAAATCTACGCTTATAAAATAATGCTCTACGCATTTAAATCAACTATAACAAATTGATAATTAAACACATAAAACTTCGTTAAAGAACTATAAAATAATTTATTAATTAAAATTTAACATCATGAAAAAAGTATTTTTAACCATTGTAGTAAGTCTTTGTTTTGTAGTTTTAGCACAAGCACAAGTAAAAATTGAGAAAGAAAAAACTCAAATCACCCAAGAAGTAGAATCCAAAAAACAAACAACAGAAAGTTTAGAGGAGCAATCTAAAAAAACGGATTCCTTACCAGCTCAAACTCCAACAAAAGCCAGTTCTTCAGAAAATCCAGTTTCAACCGAGCCTGAAGATAAGCAAAGAGAGCAAGAAGAGGCCATGCCAATAAATGACGAAGCACCAGAATAATGGTGGTAAGTAGAATATGGTAATCACGCATCAAAGGCTGTCTTAAATGATAGCCTTTTTTAATTTAAAGAAGCAATAACTTTATAGTCTATAAAATTGATAAAGTAAAGCGCTTTGTATGTTATCCAAAAAGCATATCTTTGATAAAAAAAATTGAGTATCATTAATAAAATTATAACCAAAGCATTAAACAAAGCTGAGAGCTTATGCATTAATAAAGATTCAAAGTTGATTTTCTTTAGTGACATGCATAAAGGTGATAATTCTTATGCTGATGACTTTGCTCATAATGTAAAAATTTACCAACACGCTTTACAACATTATTACGATACTAATTATACTTATTTTGAATTGGGCGATGGCGTAGAACTATGGGAGAACCGTTCTTTTGAACCAATTTATAATACGTATAAATCGGTTTTTGATTTGCAAATGAAATTCCATAAAGACCATCGGTTACATTTATTATTTGGCAATCATGATATGGTTTTTAAAGACAAAAATGTAGTAGAAGAAATGCTTAATAATTTCTTTGTAGACAAAGATAGTAAGTCCAAAGAATTGTTATTTAATGTTGATTTTAAAGAAAGTATATTGTTGGAAATAGAAAATACAAAAAAAAGCATTTTACTTATTCACGGCCACCAAGCTGATTTTATGAATTATGTTATGTGGCGTTTTAATAGGTTTTTGGTACGCTATCTTTGGATGCCTATGCAAAAAACTTTTGCTTTTAAAGATCCAACAAGTCCGGCAAAGAATTTTAAAAACTCCATTCGTGTAGAACGTAAATTAAAGAATTGGATATTTAATAACAACAACCAAATGATTATTGCTGGTCACACGCACAGACCGCAATTTCCCGATCCAGGTGATATTCCATACTTTAATGATGGTAGTTGTGTGCATCCCGAATCTATTATTGGTATTGAAATTGTCGATTTAAAAATCTCTTTAGTAAAATGGCGTATAAAACACGGTACAATAATGAAAGATGTTTTGGAAGGACCAACGCCTTTGGAATTGTATTTATAATTATCACAAAATGAATAAAGATTTAATACAAGCTATTCTTTTTAATTACTCCTAGTAACTTTATATATAATATATCAAAAAAATATCTAAATTATTAGACAATCTTTCATCTTTTAATATCGCACATCATTACAATACTGTTGTTTAATCTGTAAAACAAGTTACTTGTCTAAATAAATTGTCTCCTCTTCCATTATTTATTAATTTTATATTAAAATCACTAAATAATGAATTTCCAAAAAATTAAAATTATTGTTATTCTACTATATATTCTTGCAAGTTTTTCATCTTGTTCTGAAGACGAACCAATAATACCAGATGTAACCACACCTCCAGTATACTCTATCAATTTTCCGTTTCCTAACCATACAAATTATCTAGGAACACATATAAAACCTAGCAATTTTTCACAAACCGAATTAGACAATCAAGTTACCTCTTTTTACGATCAATGGAAGGTTAAATATTTAAAAAACGATTGTAATTCATCGGAGTATTATGTGCGTTTTAGCACCAATGCAAAAACAGTTTCCGAAGCTCATGGTTACGGCATGATAATCACTGCTTTTATGGCTGGTTATGATGTTGAAGCCAAAAAATATTTTGATGGTTTATATAAATATTACAAATCCAATCCAAGTATAACAAATAGTTATTTAATGGACTGGAAACAAATTAATTGTAATGATCCCTTAAGCCCGTCTGATGGTTCTGCAACCGATGGTGATTTAGACATTGCTTTTTCTTTATTATTAGCACACAAACAGTGGGAAAGTGCTGGCAGTATTAATTATTTACAAGAAGCAAAATTAATAATAGCGGCAATTATGCAATCTGAAATTAATCAGCAAACTTGGACAATTAAACTTGGCGACTGGGTTAACTCAAGCAGCCAAACATTTTTTTATAGTACAAGAACTTCAGACTTCACAACGAGTCATTTAAGAGTTTTTAAAGACGCAACTGCAAATGCCAATTGGGATTTGGTTTTAAATAAATGTTATGATTTAATTTCTATAATGCAAAACAACCATAGTCCAAATACTGGTCTACCACCAGATTTCATAATAGACACCAACACAACACCAATACCTGCATATGCAAATTTTTTAGAATCTGATTATGATGGAGATTACTACTATAACGCTTGTCGTTTCCCTTGGAGAATTGGAACTGATTTTTTAGTTAGTGGTGACATTAGAGCTAAGGACGCTTTAAATAAAATAAATAGTTGGCTTACTAGTTATACATCGGGAAATGTGAATACTATTTCTAACGGATTTTTATTAGATGGCACTGCTATTTTTAGCTGGAGTGATGTTGTCTATAAAGCTCCTTTTGCAGTTGGAGCAATGGCAGATACTTCTAATCAAGCTTGGCTCAATACACTTTATTCAAATGTAATAAATACAAGTATCAATAGTAGTGGCTATTACGAAAATACCGTAAAATTACTATCTATGATATCCGTTTCTGGAAACTATTGGAATCCTGAAATATAGAATTATTATTGGCTTTAATAAAGAGTTGCATGAAACTAAATTACTGCTATAAAAGCAAGTTTTAAATAAAAAACCTCAAAACAAATACATGTTTTGAGGTTTTTTAACAATTATTGCTAATGAATAGTTTAAATTAATAATTAACAGACCAAACGGAATAACTATTTGGCGGACATTGAATTTTTACCCAACCGCCACTTTGTGTATTTGGCAACCAATTTGAATGTCCAGTAAAATCCTTTATCTGCACACCATACCAATTTGTTAAAACCCATCTTTCTTTCCAAGAATTAGAATTGTTTAAGTAAACGATCAATCCTGGCTCTCCATTGTGTCCATTTCTTCTTGCAATATACTCATCGTTATCTGTAAATAAAATAGAGGTTGTTCCTGTTGCTTTTTGATTATGAATCCAAATAAGGTTATTTAAACTTGCTTTATCCAACCAATCTTCGTAATCTTTATAAAAAATAGTTGGATAACCTTCGTGTGTTAAAATATATGCATAAGCCAACATTTTTTTATATATCACATTTGTGTCATGATTAGAAACAAAAGTAACCGCTTTATATGGATTTCTTTTCCACATCATATCATCATTTAATTTATACAAATTGTTTCCATCAAATGCATCGTGCATTTTATAATAACAAGCAAAATCAAAAACAGCACTATTCGCACTATTTGCCCAATTTTCAAGAAGATTTACGTTGGAATCCCATAACTCACCAACAGAAAATCCTCCAACATTATTATTCCAAGAATTAATAACCCAAGGCGAAAACCCTTTTACATAATCAAAACGCCAGCCATCAAAATGCATGTCATTTTTATAATATTTACCAACACCATCGCTTCTATTCCAAAGCCAATCTTGCACATAAGCATTGTCATGACATAAATCTGGATAACCACCAAAAGCTCCTGAATCGTTATTATGTACTAAATTTGGATGAAAATCATATTGCGATCTTGGAAATTTTCCCGATGCAACACCACTAAAATCTGTCCATGTTTGTCCACCAGTAAATATATTAGTTTCTAATTGTCCACCACTATTGTGATTTAAAACCATATCGGCAAATACTTTGACATTTTGCTGATGCGATTTAGTGATTAAACTAATCAATTCCGTTTTGGAACCAAAACGCGTTTCAATAGTGCCATTTTGATTAAAGTTTCCAAAATCAAAGTAATCTGTGGGGTCATAACCCATAGAAAAAGGTCCGTTTTGTGCTTTAGATGCTGGCGGAAGCCAAATAGCATCTATACCTGAATTGGACCAAGATGTTACTTTTGATTTCACTGTATTCCACCACGTTCCACCTGCAGGAACATCCCAATAAAATGCTTGCATCATAACTCCGCCACCAGGTCCTGAATAATATTTATTGCTCGATTCTCCTGTATTAAATGGCTGACCATCATGTGTAGTTACGTGAACAATATTACTTTCTTCTTCGCTGTGTTCAATAATATCATCATTCATTTTTTGGCAAGAAATAATAAATAATAACAATAGAATAATTCCTTTTAATTTTATCATAATAATACGTTTAAATTAATACTCGACTAAATACTAGCCAAATTTCTTGTCTACTAATTTAGATAAAATTATTTTGGAAGTTGTTTTTACGAAAACGTTTTCGTAATGAAAATATGAGGAAATGGAGAGTAATTAACATAAAAAAGTTAGTAAATTAAGAATAAGTTTTTATACTACTCTTTCAATTCACTCAAAATAACTATATATATTTTTTAGAATCGCCGAATAATGATCTTACTTTAAAATGTTTTTGAAAAAACACTTTGTTTTAAAACAAACTCGTTTGAAAATCACTTTTAGCAATGGCTGAAAAATTAAAACTTGGCATTACTTCATCACCTTGCAACCAAGATTCTATTTGTTTTTTGCTATTTAAAGCCAATGGCATACGCAACTTTGTATTATGTATTTCACACATAACACCTTGCGCTTTGGTTGTAATTACACTGTATGATTTATAGCTGTTATTTTTATCGAAAATTCCTGCTAAAGCAAACAGCTCATCATTAAAACCAATGTCATATTTTACTTTTTGATTCTTAATGTGTTGCCACTCATAAAAGCCATTGACTAGTATTACACATCGGTTATTTAATATGTTTTTAAATGATTTTTTATCAGATAGCGTTTCAATACGTGCATTTAACGTAAACGTTTTATTAAAATCATCTTGTGCCCAATTTGGGTGTAAACCCCAATGCATCATTTGTATTTTTGAAACATCTTCATTAGTAATTACTGGTGTTTTTGGAAATGAAAATCCGTTATAATGCTTGCTTGTAGTAAACACATCTATATTTTCAATTTTTGCATTGAATTTATGTTCTAGTTTTTGAGCCTTTTTTGTTTGTTTGGAATGGAAACACATTGGTTATAAATTTTAATTTAAACAATATCTCTAATTAAATGCGCAACAACACCAAGACAAAGCAAGGTATCTTCTTCTTCAATTTTAATATTACTGAATTCTTTGTTATCGGCAATGAGAATTTCTCTTTTTTTATTATAGCGTTTTACAGTAAAATCGGTATTATTGACCGATATGATACCTATTTTATCATTGGTAAAATCAATATCGGACTTTACAATTAAGATGTCATCTACATGCAAAGTTGGATACATAGAGTTGCCTACTACTTTTATTAAAAAAGTGGCATCAGGGTTGGTGAAATAGCGCTCGTCTAAACTAAGCTTATGCTCTTTAAAGTCGTCTGCTGGTGATGGAAAACCAGCCTGAACACCTTCGTCATAATAAGTAACAAATGTATTGCCAACCTTCTTATAAGCTAAGTTTATCAATTCTAATCCAAATTTTGGTAACCTTACTATTTTCATATTTATGATTAATTTACTTCCAACAATTCATTCCAACTGGTGGTGAACCGTTGCGATAATTTTTCTTGTCTCATCACCCACGTTTTTTCAAGATTCTGACTTGCTAATTTTAATTTACGCTCTCCTAAATTGGTATTTACCTTATCCATTACCTGCATTAAAATAGCGTGCTTTGGGTTTTCATTAAAAAACAAATTGAGTTGCTTTGTTGGTTTGGGGACAATACCCATAACTATAACGCCAGCTTTTTTATAACGATACCCTTTTTTATAAATGGCTTTTAAACCTTTTAAGGCATACTTTGCAATAGTGATACTGCTGTCCGTAGAATAGGGTAATTTTATGGTGGTGTTTTTATGATATTGCATTTCATTTTTCCGATAACCGTTGGTATGTACAAAAATGTGAAGTAAATTACAGTACGAATTTTGACGACGTAATTTTTCGGCACAACTTATTGAAAATGTTGCCACACGTTCTTTTAGATCTTTCAATTCCAAAATGTCATGCGCAAAACTACGTGTGGTAGCAATGGCTTTTTTTCGCTTTACGGCATCTAGTTTTAAAACCGACTTCCCTTGTAATTCATGCTTTAATCGCAAACCAACTACTGAAAATTCTTTACGTACATAAGCATCAGGTAACTGAATAAAATCAAAAGCATTGCATACACCAATGGCTATTAATTTTTTGGAAATGCGCCTTCCAATACCCCAAACATCTCCAATTTTTGTCCATTTTAATGCTTTTATACGCTGCTCATCGCTTGTAATTATATAAACTCCTTGTGTTCTTTCTGGAAATTTTTTGGCAATTTTATTGGCTATTTTAGAGAGTGCCTTTGTAGGAGCAATACCTATACTTATTGGAATGCCCGTCCAATTTTTTACTTTATCTTTAATATCTATACCATACGTGTGTAAATTATAATTATCAAAGCCTTTGAACTGTAAAAACGCTTCGTCTATGGAATATACCTCAACATCTGGCGAATAGCCGCTCAAAATATGCATTACTCTACTGCTCAAATCTCCATACAAGGCATAATTTGATGAGAATACATAAATGTTGTTTTTCTTAAAGATTTCTTTGTACTTAAAAGCGACAGCTCCCATAGGCACAAATTTTTTCACCTCATTACTACGCGCAATAACACAACCATCATTGTTGGATAAAACAGCAATTGGTTTTCCGTTTAATGACGGATTAAAAACACGCTCACAAGACGCATAAAAATTATTACAATCCACTAGTGCATACATTATGCAAATGTAATCATTATCTATTTATATATCTCATATTATGAGATATATATTTTACTTTTAAAATTTATTGATTGGCATTGTAATTAAAAATAAGTAATCTGTATTGGAGAACTTTGTTGATTAAAACACAAAGATAACTTCAGTTTTAATTGAATTTATCGGCTGTAATAATATAATGATAAAGTTAAGTAAAAGAATTAATTTTGCAGTATGCCTTTACAAAAGAAACACCGCCATTTTATCATCCATAAACCATACAACTTTTTAAGTCAGTTTATCTATGAAGGCAAACGAAAAAAACGGAAACACCTTTTGGGAGAATTGTATGATTTTCCAGAAGGGACAATGGCAATTGGCAGGTTAGACGAAGATTCTGAAGGTTTATTGTTTCTAACCACAAACGGTAAAGTAAGCCATCAAGTGCGTAGTAAAAAAGTAGAAAAAGAATATTATGTACAAGTAGATGGTATTATAACACAAAGCGCTATTGACATACTTAAAAACGGTGTAGAAATTGGTTTTAAAGGTACAAAATATATAACTAAACCTTGCAAGGCTTTTTTGATTGATGGTACACCAGATCTACCAATGGCAGACAGAAAAGTACGAGACGAACGGCACGGACCAAAAAGTTGGGCATCTATTATTGTTACCGAAGGAAAGTTTCGTCAAGTACGAAAAATGACCGCCAAGGTTGGTTTTCCAACACTTCGGTTAATTAGATATCGTATTGGTGAAGTTACTTTAAAAATAAATTCTGGTGATGTTAAAGAAGTCACTAATTTTTTTGAATAGCATAAAAAAAAGGCTGCTTAAATAATTTAAACAGCCTTTTTATAAAATTTAATTCTACTTAATTAATCAGCACTTTCTTCATTTGTTTTTCTCCATTAGAAGTAACAATTGTTAAGAAATAAATACCTTTTGATAGCTCAGATACATCAATATCTTTATCAAAAAATTCAGTTCTCACATCTGTTAAGCGTGTTTGACTAACCATTTTTCCTTGAATAGTAACAAGTGTAATATGCACATCAATAGAGCTATCTTCTATATCTAATTCCGTTTTAACGTTAATACTTCTTTGATAAGGTTTATGATAAACAATCAAATCTTCAATTAAATCTTCATCCGCATTAAAACTTAAAAGTTCCACTACACTATCTATTGGATTTTCTGTTTTTGAACTACCCGATGTTGCCGTGACTTTAATATTATCCATATAAATAATATCAGCATTAGAACTAGCATCACATTGAAACCTGAACTTTGCGTTTGATGGAAAATTATATGCACTTGATGAAATATTTACTGTGCCTTGCGAAAAAGCATTGTTATTAAAATCGGTTCCACGAACAAAACGTTTTACTGTTCTCCACGTTGAGCCGTCATAAAAACGCAACCAAAAATCTTCATTGTTTTCCATACTGTAACTGTAAAAATTGAATTTTACTTCTAAATTACTATAACTAGACACATTATAAGATTGTGATGTCATTGCAGAGCCAGTCCCAGAATTATCTCTTATACGAATAGAATAACTACCGTCATAAGCTTTACTGCTTGAACGTATTCTATAACAATCAGATCCGCCATCTTGCCATCCATCCCAACCAGATTCAAACGAATGATCAAACAATACCGTAGTTGATCCACCACCATTGCCACCGCCGCCAGATGTTCCTGAGTGCGAACCTAAACCATTAAAGGTATTTGATGAAAATTGGTCCCATTCACCTGTTTTATTAAACGTGGTTGATGGACTTGTAACACTTGATTTTCTACGTAACGTCATATCTTTTCCAAAATAAGATGATCCGCCGTTAAAATTCCCAACAATATCTATTAACGTTCCGTTTTTAAATAAACCAACGGCATCGTTTCCATTAAAAGAAAGTGCAGAATTTGATGTTGTCACATCTGATGAAGAAGTAACTCCCGATGATGCGTTACTATTAGCAACAACGTAAACATCACCACTTGACAAGTTTCCACTTAAACTAAATCCTGATGACCAAGATCCAGATCCATTGGATTGTTTTTTTAATTTATAACCAGATAAACTAACCGAACCACCTGTTGTATTTGCAATTTCAATGGCTTTGTTATACGATGAGCCTTCAACATATTCTGAAATAAATAAATTTGAAGAACTGCCTCCGCCACCGCCACCACTTGACGCTAATGTTCTTGTGTAGTAAGTTGTACTACTTGATGATAAATTACCTGCTGCATCAAATGCACGCACTCTAAAAGAATACGTTGAACCTGCAGACAAACCAGTAATATTTGCCGCTGTACCAGAAACTGAACCTAGCAAGCTTGTACCTCTATAAACTCTGTATCCAGTTACTCCAAAATTATCTGATGAAGCTGACCAGTTTAAAGTCAAAGATGTTTGAGATATATTAGATGCAACCACACCTGTTGGTCTTGTTGGATCTTGAGTGTCTGTTCCAGATCCTCCACCAGAACCATTAAATAAATTTTCTGCTTGTGGTCCACCCCAAATTTGAGTTGCAAAAGCAGGATTGTCTATAAATGGATTTCTATTGCCTTGCGCGTATTGATTGGAAGAACTACCATGATAGGTGTTTCTGTTAATCTCAAATTGTGATACTGGATCTTGCGCGTTCCATTGTAAAAATAAACTTATCATAGCATCTGGTGTTGAAGATGAGCTGCCAATTCCAACGTTTGTTGGTAAGCATCTGTTTCCATAACGCACATACATATACATCATCATTCGTGCTACATCACCTTTCCATTCGTCTCCTGGATACCAACCGCCACCTGTAATTTTTGCATTTCCAGATCCTGATGCAAATTTATGATTATTTCGTGTGCTATTGAATCTTGTGTCTGCGGGTCTTAAATGATGCGCGTCAGATCCTGGACCCGATGTTCCTAAGTTTGGTGTACCTAATGATTTTGCATACGTATGTTCTCTATTCCAATCTGTAGATCCACCACCATTTCTGTTTTTACTTCGTGACCTATCGGTTTTTGAATCACCATCATTATCATTATAACCGTAAATTAATAATACGTTTGCATTATTACTTGGATCTAAATCAGTAATTTTTGACGAGCTCCAAACTTGAGAATATGATAAGTTTCTAGTATGCGTACTAATTATTTTAGTTGCCAATTCATTCTTTAAAGAAGTACCTGTAAGTGATAAATTTACATTGTTATAATAAGAAGGTGTTTGCGCAAATAGAAACGTTGGCAAACATAACAAAACAAGTAATGTGATTTTTTTCATTGTATAAGTATTAAGGTTAGGTTAAAATAATTCTCTGTATTATACAGCAGAACTATCATTGCAATATACCTTAATATCATTCTTAATAAAACCTAATATTTATTAGTTATTAAGAATCTATTCACAAAAAAATGGCAAAACGTTGTGATTTTAAATTTACATTGGCAAAACAATGTCGTATTTTTTTCGAGAAGCGTTATTCAAAAAATTTTCTCTAAGCCAAGGATTTAATGCTTTAAACTGCTTGTAACTCATATTGTTTTCCTTTGCGAAATTAGCAATGTTAGGAATCGCTTTATCCACACTAATTGTACGTGTTGGTTTTGCTGTGTATAAATCTTCTTGGTCAAAAACAAAACCGTATTTAAGCGGCTGGCTTAAAATTTCTTTTGCAGCAATGATTCGTAAAACATAGCGTGATGTTTCTTGACCTAATAACAAATCATAGTAACTCGTTGCTTTTTGTTTATCCAATCTTCTAATCATTCCTGCTCTACCACCATTGTACGCTGCAGCGGCTAAAGTCCAATTGCCAAATTTCTTATATTGCTTCTTTAAATATTTACAAGCCACTTGGGTGGATTTTATTAAATTATAACGTTCGTCTACGTTTCTATTAATTTCCAATCCGTATTCTCTACCTGTTGTTTTCATTATTTGCCAGAATCCTTTTGCACCAGCAGATGATGTTGCATTCATCAAACCACTTTCAATAACTGCTAAATATTTAAAATCATTTGGCACACCATTTTCGGCTAAAATTTGCTCTATCAAAGGAAAATATTTATGGGCTCTTTTAAAATAAAATAAAGTGTTTGATTGCCAATAGGTATTTATGTGCAACTCTCTATCCATTCGTTCATAGACATCGGCATCTTCTAAAGGGACGCGTTCTCCAGCAAAATCAAGATTTGACGGCATTTTAAGTGCACGTATTTCATAATAATCGCCAACACTTCGTGGTGAAGTTCCAACAATTTCTTTACTTTTTGTAACTTGATCTTTTGTTTGCTGTGTTGCTTTAATAAAGAATGTACTAACTATGATAATACTTAGCAATACAAGAAATTTGTGTGACTTTTTCATAAGGGATATTTTTATTGCAAAAATATAACAATTCGTTATATTTCAATTAATGATACTCTATTTTTAAAACGGACTTTCAAAGCTACTAAATTTTAGGCCGTTTTCATCTTTAATGGATAATTTAACATTTTTAATAGGCCAATCTATGGCTAAATTTTCATCAAAACAATCTATACCTACTTCGGATGCGACATTATAATACGCCGAGCATTTATAACTAAATAGTGTATTTTTCTTTAAAGTTAAAAAACCATGTGCAAATCCTTTGGGTACAAATAATTGTTTTTTATTCTTTGCCGATAACTTTATTGCAAAATGCTTGCCATAAGTTGATGAATCTTTTCTTAAATCTACTACAACATCCAAAACGCTTCCTTTTATAACACGCACTAATTTATCCTGCGAAAATGGCGGTTTTTGAAAATGCAAACCTCTTAACACACCTTTACCGGACAAAGACTCATTGTCTTGTACAAATTCACACGTGATTAAAGTACTCACTTTTTCTTTATTAAACGATTCCATAAAATAGCCTCGCTTATCTTTAAAAACTCTTGGCGTTAAAACCAATAAACCATCAATAAATGTTTTTTCTATCTGCATATTATTATTCTGTTAAAACAGATGCCAGTATTGTATTAATTTTCTTGGCTTTATTAAGTATCATTACGTGAGTTCCACCTTCTACAATAATACAATTTTTTATATTCTTAAGTGGGAAAATACCATCATTATCACCATGAATATGAATAATATTGGTATCCGTTTCGGTTTGTTTCCAATGTAATACATTGTGTATTGCCCAAGGCAGATATTTTTTATCGCGCATAGACAAATATTTTTCATACAGTTTGGTTCGTTTTTTTATAAAATCACCATAGGTGTATTTTGCAAACGATTCTATATTTGTTAATGCTTTTATAGGCGTTAATTTATAAGCTTTGGTGTTTTTTATAATTTTTAATCGCAATGGCAATTCGTTATGATGCTTTACACTTGAAATGATGATTGTTTGCTTAGGCTTGCAATACTTTGCCATTTCTTGTACCATAATGCCTCCAAAAGACACACCAACCAAAACAAAATTAGTTTCGGTAATTTCTTTACACATTCGTTTTGCATAAACAGTCAAA
>JAZGEV010000062.1:0-17578 GCA_036478895.1 Flavobacteriaceae bacterium
TTCAGTTGTATTGGCGTTGGTACTTTAGAAATTGTTCCTTCTTTGGATGGATCATCAACATTTATATTATATAAATAGTTATTGTACTGTGAATCAGTTTGTCCAAAACTACGCATAGATACGCATACTGTTAAAATTATAAAAAGTAAAAATAGTTTTTTCATATTATATTTTTTTATTAATACGATGACTTTAAGTCATTATATGAATTATTATTTAGAATTAATAGCCTTCGCTATCACAATGATATAGTTTCGTTTCTTTTTTCTTTGGTTGTTGCGTTTTAATACCTTCGTTTTTCTCAACAAGCATAAGATTTATCAATTTATTTCGTTCTTTTCTAATCTCGTTTTGTTGCTCTAAATCCCGTTCAATATCAAAATAAATAGTGCCTTCAATGATTGTTTTTTCGGCTTTAGCGTAAACAGATAACGGGTTGTCACTCCATAAAACAACATCAGCGTCTTTCCCAATTTTTACACTTCCAACTTTATCATCAATATGCAATAGAATTGCAGGATTTAAAGTAACGAATTTCCACGCTGCTTCTTCACTAACACCTCCATATTTTACTGCTTTTGCTGCTTCTTGATTAAGTCTTCTAGACATTTCTGCATCATCGGAATTAAAAGCAACTGTAATCCCTTTATTATGCATAATTACACCATTATAGGGAATTGCATCATTCACTTCGTATTTATAAGCCCACCAATCGGAAAACGTAGATGCGCCAACGCCATGTTTTTTCATTTTATCGGCCACTTTGTAACCTTCCAAAATATGCGTAAAAGTATTAACTCTAAAGTTAAACCTCTCGGCAACACGCATTAACATTGTAATTTCGGATTGAACGTATGAATGACAGGTTATGAAACGTTCCTTATTTAATATTTCTGCAAGAACTTCTAATTCTTGATCGTATCTTGGATTTTTGCCTTGTTTTTTAGCCGTATCATATTCTTTGGCTCTTGTGAAATTATCGATATAAACTTGTTCAACACCCATTCTTGTTTGTGGAAATCGATGTGAATTAAAAGGTGTTCGACTGTGTTTTACATTTTCACCTAAAGCAAATTTTATAAATTTATGATCTTTATATTGCATGGTTTCTGGGTTTTCGCCCCATTTCCATTTTACCAAGGCTGCACGACCACCAATTGGATTTGCAGAGCCGTGCAATAATTGCGATGTTGTTACGCCGCCAGCTAAATTCCTGTATATATTAATATCATCCGATTTTACGACATCTTGTATCGTTACTTCGGCAGAATTATTTTGTCCACCTTCATTTACGCCATTAGATATGGCTATATGCGAGTGTTCATCAATGATTCCTGATGTTAAATGTTTACCAGTGCCATCAATAATTATAAAATCATCGTTAACTTGATATGTATTGGTGTTTTCAATTTTATAAATTTTTCCTTTTTTAATGATAACATCTTTATTTTTTACAATGCCTTCATTTTCATTGGTCCAAACGGTTACATTCTTTATAATAATATTTTGAGCTTGTGCCTTTTCTTTAAAACCGTAGGCTATATTAGGATAAGTAGTCGGAAATATTTCTGTTTCCTTCTCCTTTTTTTTCTTTTTATCTTTTTTCGTTTCTTTTTTCTTGTCGGATAAATCTTTCTCTAAAAACCAAGTAGTTTCTTCACCATTTTCTAGAACTGCTTTTCCTTTTAAGTTTTTATTATTTGGATTAACTTTTGCAATTAATCGGATGAAGTCCATTTTTGTTGAGTCCAACGGATTAAACATCAGGTTTAACCAATTGTTTTTATAAGAAACCTTAGATTTTAATTCTGTTGAATCCAAAAGAACTTTTGCTTTTAACTTTGCTAGTTTTCCCGATAGTTTTAAACTGTATTTTTTATTTTCTAAGCTAAAGGAATAGTCACCTGTAATATCTATAATTGTACGATCATTTATGACGTTTTTTTGACCTAAAGTCCAGTTTTCATAAATCACATTGTCTTTATCAAAAATAGGCTTAGAACTTATTAAAAAGTTAGCATAAGCACCTTTTTTTAATGAGCCTATTTCGTTTTCTTTACCTAAATACCGTGCAGGTGTTGTAGTTAATGCTGCTAATGCTGTATTTTTATCTAATCCATATTCAATAGCTTTTAATAAATTCTTTCTAAAATCTTTGATTTCTTTTAGACTAGATGCAGTCAAACAAAAATCAACATTATGCTTTGCTAAAACGGCAGGGTTTGAAGGTGCTTGATTCCAAAACCGCAAATCGCTCAACGCAATTTTATCAGCAAAAAACGGATTTGTAACATCATATGGTTTTGGAAAGTTTATTGGTATAATATAACGTGCGTTTGTGTTTTTAATCTCTTCAATACGTTCAAATTCATTTCCACCACCAACAATTATATAGTCTAAGTTGAATTGATTACTAATTTTATGGGCTCTTAAATCATTTAATTTATCACCTGCATAAATTATTGAAGGCAATTTACTATTATCAATCTGTGCTTGTAATGATAAATCAATAACATCATCCTGATTTTTATACCAAGCCACATCATTATAATATTGACGCAGTAAAGCCATCATTCCCATTAAAGAGCCAGGATAACTTTGTTTTGTTGCAATACTTCTTTTAAAAGCAAAATGTTGCGTAGCGTTTTCTTCAATAATACGTTCATTATTGGAAACTTTGTCGTTAAGGCATGTAAGCAAAGACGTTCCTCTTGCAATACCATCAACACTATGCGTATTGACTGTTCCAAAACCTAAGTCTAAACGTTTTTTTGCTTCTTTTTTATCGTATTTAAAAGAGTCAATTGCATCTATTTGAGGTTTCATATGATCGTTCCAATAGTAACCATCTTTTTTGGAATCCCATTGGTATTCGTAATATTTTCCTTTTGCCTTTTCAGGTTTTTTTACACCAAACTCACTGTATAAATCAATAAACGAAGGGTAAATAAACAAACCATTCAAATCAACAATAGTTGCATTTTTAGGAATAGTTATCCCAGTTCCAACGTCAATAATTTTATTATTCTTAATTATAAGTGTCGCATTTTTTAAGCGATGTTTAGGTGAAACTGTAATTGTTGCATTAGTAAAAGCAGTGTATCCTTTTTGAGGTGTTTTTACACCATCGTTTTTAGGGAAATGCTCTTGAGCATAAAATTGTAAACCAAAAAGTAAGCAGATGAATAGAAGTCCTTTTTTCATTGTATTGTTTTAAAATTTAAAAATAAGAATAAATGCTTATATTTGTTTAGATTTAGCAACAAATGTTATGAACAAAATTTTATTAATTCTTTTTTTTATTTCAACTGTAATTAATGCTCAAGAAAATAATACTAAAAAAAATCACATAATTTATGCGGATCTATTTATGGGATTACAAACATCTGGATTTTTTTCTGGCGGATCACTAAATTACCAGCAGAAAAAGCAGTTGTTTACATTAAGGATTACAGAATCTATCGATTTGAAAACGGCTTATTTTTTTGGATTTCCTTTTGTGAACAAAGAAGATAAAAATATAGAATTTGCGACATTATATGGTTATCGTAAATTATATGATAATTTTTCGTTTAGTGTTTCTACGGGTATCTCATATAATAGTTTTAGAATTAGAGTTCCAATTGATAATGAATTCTATTATTTAAATAAAGATACTTATTTAGCTCTACCTTTCGAGTTTAATATTAAATGGTTTAAAAGGAAAAAGAGAAAATTTAAAATTTATTACCTAATTCCTGTTGGGAAAAAGACCTCTTTTGGATCTAATTTTGGATTTAAAGTTATTGGGAATGTTTCAAAAAGAGCCTATTTAGGATTAGGAATTGTTATTGGATTTGGAAATCATAAACGTTATTAATTACCTTTGTAAACTAAATTTTAAATAGGTTTTAAATTACATTAAAAGATAAAGCCTGTCTTAGCTCTTAAGTCTTTCAGCGAAGCGGTCTTTACTCTTTTGCATTCTCATAAGCCATCAACAAACTAACCATTCTACCATAGCTTTTTATGCCATGTTTTTGATTGTTTGCTTTTAAAAATAAATCATAGATACGTTTAAAATAAGGTTCTAACGGATTGTCATATTTCTTCCAATTAGTCCTGTTTGCCTCAATATTTTTACGAACTCCAATTGGTAATCGGTTATTGATTTCGTGAAATAAATCTTTATCAGAACGGTAAATTTCGTTTAAACAATAACGCAATGCCATCACATAACCAGAGTATTGAAATAGAGAATCTGTGTTATTTATAGCAGCTAAATATCCTATAAAATTAGCTTCACTTTCATTGGCATAACCAATTTGATGTGCTACTTCATGACTTGCAGTAGAAGGCATCGTAAACGGTAAAAGATTATAATTAACTTGAGATTCCCCTGTTAGCGGATTTAAATAACCGCCAAAACCCATAAAACTCATGGGTAAACTAAACAAAGATTTTTTTACTTTGGGTTGCGAATATTTAAATTGTGGATGTATTTTTGATAATTCATTATAACCAATAACTGTACGATCCAATAATTCTTGTTGAGATAGGATAGTTTTAACTGGAATGGTATCGTTTCTAGTTAATTTAAAATGTATTTCTTGTGTTTTTATGAGTAATTTTTCTGATAAAATAGAAAGTGCATCAATATTATACGTTGGCATTTTCATACCCATACTTTTCTGTAACGGATCCCGATGATAATTCAAACCCCAAAACAGATTAAAACAAAAGTAGAGAACAGATAATTTTGCACCAATACTAAACATCATATTTATATAGTTTTTAGGCTTTTGCTTAAAAAAACGCCAAATACTTCTAATAAGCCAAAGCAATACTATAAATAATAAAACATCGCCAATTGAAAAGGGAATCCAACCAAAAACAGTTCTTAAAAAAGAGGATATATAAGGGTAAATGCCATTGGAATAGTACTTTTCTACAAAATCTGGAAATTTTGATAAAACGGTAACAATGGCAATTTGAACAATCAATAAAAGACTTAATATTTGATTTCTCTTTTTCATTTTTCAAAAATAGTAATACTTATGAACTAAAAATGGGATTTGTAAACAATGTTTTTAACAAAAAAAATGATAAATAAAGCCTACGTGTTTTAGTAATAAAAAGAATAAAAAAATTACATTTGCGCTATGGAGAAATCAAAACAATTTACACCAAATACACAAAAAAAAGGAACCGTTATTTCTTTAGAAAAAGGAAAACTTCCTCCGCAAGCAGTTGATTTAGAAGAAGCTGTGCTGGGAGCAATGATGATTGACAAGAAAGGTGTAGATGATGTAATTGATATCTTAAGTATGGATACTTTTTATAAAAAAGAGCATCAATATATTTATGAAGCTATTTATAATTTGTTTAAAGATTCTCAACCAATTGATTTATTAACGGTTTCTGACAGGTTAATAAAAGATGGTAATTTACAATTGGCTGGTGGCGATTTGTACCTAATAAACTTGACTCAAAAAGTATCCTCATCGGCACATATTGAGTTTCACGCACGTATTGTACTGCAGAAGTACATTCAACGTCGTTTAATTTCAATTTCCAATGAAATTATTACCGAAGCCTATGATGAAACTACAGATGTTTTTGACTTATTAGATAACGCAGAATCGAAATTTTTTGAAGTTTCACAAGGAAGTTTGAAAAAAAGTACCGAAACTGCTGAAGGTCTAGTTAAACAAGCATTGAAAAAAATACAGGACAATGCCAATACAGAAGGTATGAGTGGCTTGGCATCTGGTTTTACAAAGTTAGATCAATTAACAGCAGGTTGGCAAGCGTCAGATTTGGTTATTTTGGCAGCTAGACCAGGAATGGGGAAAACTGCATTTGTGATGTCAATGGCAAAAAATATGGCCATAGAATTCAACAATCCTGTAGCGATATTTTCATTAGAGATGTCATCTGTACAATTAATTACACGAATGATATCTAGTGAAACTGGTATATCATCAGGAAAACTTAAAAAAGGAGAATTACAACCACACGAATGGGAACAATTAAGCGTAAAAGTAAAACGCTTATCCGATGCGCCAATTTTTATAGATGACACACCATCATTATCTATATTTGATTTGCGTGCAAAGGCACGACGATTGGCATCACAACATGGCATTAAGATAATTATTATAGATTATTTACAATTAATGACCGCTGGAAATAATAAAGGTGGCGGCAATAGGGAACAAGAAATTTCAATGATTTCTAGAAATTTAAAAGCCTTGGCAAAAGAGTTGAATATTCCTGTAATTGCTCTATCGCAGTTATCTCGTGCTGTTGAAACGCGTGGTGGCTCAAAAAGGCCAATGTTATCCGATCTACGTGAATCTGGAGCCATTGAGCAAGATGCGGATATTGTGTCCTTCATTTTTAGACCAGAGTATTACGGAAATACAGAATGGGATGATGATGAGCACACGCCGTGTGAAGGTCAAGCCGAATTAATTATCGCAAAACATAGAAATGGTGGATTAGATAATATTAGATTGAAATTTACAGGACATTTAGCCTTGTTTTCCGATTTGGAAGATAATACTTTTGATAGTGGCTATGCCTCAAAAATGAATTCTGGATTAGATACTAATGCGCTTCCAAGTTCGCAAGAAGCCTTTGGAGATGATGCAATAGATGATGAGATGCCTTTTTAAATTAACAGAATCCTAAATCTATTGGCCTAATAATTGCTATATTTACAGCATAAAATTTGTCTATGAAAAAAGCTTTAATTACAACTTTGTTTTTATTTGTTATAAAAATTTCTTTTGCGTCATATATCCTGATTCCAATGGATGATGTATCACAAAAAAATCATTTAAAAGCCTATGGTATTACCTTTATGTCACTTAATAATGGCAATAAAGTAAAGTGGTTGTTAAATTATCGTGGCGGTTCTTTTTTATTGGAAGATGTTGAAGAATACAGAAAAGAATGCACCATAAGAGGTGTTAGTTTTGAAGTCATATCAGATACTGAAGCAGTCTCAATTCTAGAAGAAATTAGCAGTCCATCTCAAAATATGGAAGCCGTTTTACTAGAAAAAGCACCAAAAATAGCTGTGTATTCTCCAAAAGGGAAATTTCCTTGGGATGATGCTGTTACAATGGTTTTAAATTATGCAGAGATACCTTACGATGTTGTATATGACGAAGAAGTTTTAAACGATGAATTAATTAAATACGAATGGCTGCACTTACACCATGAAGATTTTACAGGACAATATGGAAAATTTTATGGATCACAGCGCAGAACAGCTTGGTATATTGAAGCTAAAAAAGAATCTGAATTATTAGCTGATAAATTAGGCTACGATAAAGTATCAAAAGAAAAATTGGATGTGGCATTGCGCATACGAGATTTTGTAATTGGTGGCGGTTTTATGTTTGCAATGTGTAGTGCAACAGATAGTTTTGATATTGCTTTAGCTGCTCAAGGAGTTGATATTTGTGAACCGATGTTTGATGGTGATGGCTCGGATGCAGATTACCAATCCAAAATAGATTATAATAAATCCTTTGCATTTAAAGATTTTATTTTGGAACGCAGTCCGATGGTTTATGAATTTTCAACAATTGATATGACAAAGAAAAGACGTATTAAAAAAACCTTGGATTATTTTACACTGATGGAATATTCAGCAAAATGGGATCAAATACCAACAATGCTTACCCAAAACCATACAGTATTAATTAAAGGATTTATGGGGCAAACAACATCGTATGATATTAACAATATTAAATCGAATGTATTGGTTATGGGAGAATTAAAATCAACAGGAGAAGCAAAATACATTCATGGAGTTGTTGGTAAAGGCATGTTTACCTATTATGGTGGTCACGATCCAGAAGATTATAAACATATGATTGGTGATCCAAAAACAGAATTAGATCTACATCCAAATTCACCAGGTTATCGTTTAATATTAAATAATGTACTGTTTCCTGCGGCTAAAAAGAAAAAACAGAAGACATAGATTTTAATAATGACTAAAGAGCAAATTAGCAATGAATTGGAACATATGAGCGCACTTCGTGTGAGCCGTCAGCGTGTAGCCAATTTAGTAGTTCAAGATGAAAACAATTTTAAACAGTTACTTGATATTGTATTTGATGTTGATAATAAAACGTCTATTAAAGCTGCTTGGGTTGTAGAATTTGTTTGTAAAGACAAAATGCTATGGCTTTATAACCATCTTGATTATTTTACTAAAAATATGCATAAAGCACATTTTGGATCCGTTGTAAGACCATTAGCTAAAATTTGCGAATTATTAGTATTACAAAATAAAAGAACACCAAAACTAAATTTTACTTTAAAACATAAACAACGCATTGCAGAAACAACATTTGACTGGTTGATAAGCGATCATAAAGTAGCAGTGAAAGCCTATTCTATGACTTCGTTATTTATTTTAGGTAAAGAAATTGATTGGATTCATGAGGAATTAAAAATGATTATTATTTCAAATATAAATGACAGCTCCAAAGCATACGAAGCAAGAGGAAAATTTGTTTTAAAAGAAATAGAGAAATTAAACCTTAAAAAGCGAAAATAAATTTAGATTACTTAACTTTGCTTTTTTGAAAAATAAAATTTATGACATTAACACCATTAAACGCAATTTCTCCTATAGATGGTAGATACCGTAATAAAGTTCAACAATTAGCGCCCTTTTTTTCTGAAGAAGCTTTAATTAAATACCGTGTAAAAGTTGAAATAGAATATTTCATCGCTTTATGCGAATTACCTTTACCTCAATTAAAAGATTTTGATCATAAACTTTTCTCAAAATTACGTAGTATTTATACTGGTTTTTCTTCAGAAGATGCACAAGCTATCAAAGATATTGAGCGTATTACCAATCATGATGTAAAGGCTGTAGAGTATTTTATTAAAAAAGAATTTGAGGCATTAAAATTAGATAAATATCTAGAATTTATTCATTTTGGCTTAACATCACAGGATATAAACAACACAGCAATACCATTATCAATTAATGATGCTTTTGACCAAGTTTATTATCCAGAGTTAGCGCAACTACTCGTAAAATTACGTGAATTAGCATCCAAATGGGAAGATGTGCCAATGTTGGCAAGAACTCATGGACAACCAGCATCTCCAACACGTTTAGGAAAAGAGATTCAGGTTTTTGTTGAGCGAATTACGCAACAAATTAGCTTATTGCAAGCCGTGCCATATGCTGCAAAATTTGGTGGCGCTACAGGTAATTTCAATGCTCACGTTGTTGCTTATCCCAATATAGATTGGAAGGCTTTTGGGAAAAATTATATTGAGAAAGTTTTAGGCTTACATCATTCTTTTCCTACAACACAAATAGAACATTACGATCATTTAGCGGCGCAGTTTGATGCTTTAAAACGAATCAATACTATAATAATTGATATGAATCGTGATTTTTGGACGTATATATCTATGAATTATTTCAGCCAAATTATTAAAGATGGCGAAGTTGGCTCATCTGCAATGCCACATAAGGTTAATCCTATTGATTTTGAAAATTCCGAAGGAAATTTAGGCATGGCAAATGCCATTTTTGAGCATTTATCTGCTAAACTACCCATTTCTCGTATGCAACGCGATTTAACCGATTCTACAGTTTTAAGAAATGTAGGTGTACCATTATCTCATACAATCATTGGCTTTACATCAACCCTAAAAGGACTTAATAAGCTGTTATTAAACAAAACTAAATTCGAACAAGATTTAGAAGATAATTGGGTAGTTGTTGCAGAGGCAATTCAAACAATTTTAAGAAGAGAGGCTTATCCAAAACCTTATGAAGCTTTAAAAGTACTAACTCGTAAAAACAAAAAAATCACCAAAGCATCTATGCATGATTTTATTGATGAATTGAAAGTAAATGAAACCATTAAAGTAGAGTTGAAGGCAATTAGTCCTAGTAATTTTACGGGAATATGAAAACTTTTTAAAAGATATTACATTTCTAAATGAATTTGACATAAATTTTTATTAATTTGGCAGAATATATTAATTTAAACTATCAATTCATGAAAAAAATTACGCAATTTATTACATTAATTATCTTTGCAACGCTAAGTTGGCATGGATATTCACAATCTGCACCAGATTGTCCTACATTAGATTCTCCAGCAAATGGAGCAATTGATCATCCACATACTGTCGTATTAAATTGGACAGCTGCAATAACTGGTGATGCTGCAACTTCTTATGATATATACTGGGGAACTACTTCAGGTGCATTAACAAATATTGGTAATTTAACCGGTACATCTGCTACTATTACTAATATAAATTTTGGAGCTACATACTTTTGGAGTATTCATCCTGTAAATGCAACAGGGACAACAGACTGTTCTGCTACAGAATATTCTTTCACTATAAAAGATGCTCCTACTGCTCCAACTGGAGTTACTTGTACAACGGGAGGACCAGGCGTTGTTTATTCCGAAGAAATGGAAGCTCAAGGTGCTTGGACTGGAGATTTTGGTACTGCTAATGGTACTTGGAAATTTGGTACTGCAGGTACACCTTCTCCAGATACAGGACCAAGTGGACCTTCTTCTGGAGCTGGCTATTTATTTTATGAAGCATCTGGAGATGTTACTGATGTTGCTACTATTGTATCTCCAAATTTTGATTTAACTTCAATGGGATCAGAACAAGCAGAATTAACTTTTAATTTACACGCTTACGGGAATGGTATTGGCGTATTAAATGTTGGTGTTGCAACCACAGCTGCAGGGCCATTTACTCAGGTATTTACTTGGAGTGGTTCAGCGCAAAATGCATCAGGTGATGCCTATTTGCCAGTTGGTGCAGATGTAACATCCTATTTAGGTGGACCGTTATATGTTCAGTTTGAACATACGGGTGCAGGTAATTGGCATGGTGATTTAGCAATTGATTTAGTACAAATTCAATCTTGTACAGCAACTCCTCCTGCATGTGATTCTGTTTTAACAGCTACAACAAGTGTTTCTGGTGATATTTCTTGGGGTGCACCTTCAGGTGGCGCAACAGGTTATAAATTACAAGTGGGAACAACTACTGGAGGTAGTGAAGTTTTAGCACAAACAGATATAGGTTCTGGAAGTACATATAACGTTGGCGCTTTATCAGAAAACACCATGTATTATGTAACTATTACACCTTATAATGGAAATGGAGATGCAACTGGTTGTACAGAGCAAACTTTTACAACTGGAACACTACCAGATTGTGTGGCTAGTTTAGATGAACCAGCAGACATGGCTGTTGATTACAAAAAAAATATCACATTAAGATTTACACCTGCAACTACTGGTGAAGTAGCGACGTCTTATGATGTCTATTTAGGAGATTCTGCAACGACTTTGGCACTAATAGGCAATACAACTAATGATGCTGTTAATTTATTAAATATGAATTTTGACCAAACTTATTTTTGGAGTGTAAATCCTGTTAATGGTACTGGTACTTCAGATTGTAGTGCAACTATAAATTCATTTACTGTACAATCTGCACCAGATGCACCAAGTTGTAATGGTAATGTTACAACACTTTTTACAGAAGAGATGGATCTACAAGGATTTTGGACTGGAGATTTTGCTGCAGGAAATGGTACTTGGAATTTTGACGGAGATGCTACGCCTTCTGGTGGAGCTACTTTTTTAACTGGACCTACTGCGCCTTTCTCTGGAAATGCGTATATGTTTTATGAGGCATCTGGAGATGTTACTGATACAGCAAGTGCTGTTTCACCAAGTTTCGATTTATCAAATGTTACAGCTGCAGCTGCAGAATTAACTTTTAATCTTCATGCTTATGGTGTTGCGACTGGAACACTAGTTGTTGGAGCTTCTACTACAGCAGCTGGACCATTTACACCAATATATACTTGGGATGGTTCTGCTCACGATGGACAAGCTGAAGCTTTTACAGCTGTTGGTGTTGATTTAACAGCCTATATTGGAGGTGATTTATATATCGAATTTTCACATACAGGAGCTGGAGGTTGGCAAGGTGATTTAGCTATTGATTTAGTTGAAATTAAAACGTGTGATGCAAATGCTGCTGGAATTGATAATAACCTTACAATTGAAGGTTTAGAAATCTATCCAAACCCTGTTAGTAAAGTATTAAGTATTAATGCAGAGAATAATATTGATAGAATAAGTATATTTAATATGTTAGGGCAAGAAGTTATAAACTCAAGACCACATATCTATAATACTGAAATTAATATGTCAAACTTATCTGCAGGAATGTATGTTGTAAGAGTTCAAATTGGAACTAAAACAGGTACTTATAGAATAATAAAAAAATAATTTATTTATTTTTAAATTTAAAAGGCTTGCCGTTTGGTAAGCCTTTTTTTTATTCAAATACTATGAAATTACCTAAATAATTACAACTCAAAATGTTGATTAAAAACTTTCACATAGTAAATAATAAATAGTATTATTTTTAAATAGATTGTATTAATTGAAAACATCCTACCTTTGCAAAAAAAATAAATCATGATTCTATTTGAAGATTTAAACCTATCCAAGCAGCAATTAAACGCGCTTGACGATTTAGGTTTTAAAAATCCAACACCAATTCAAGAACTGTCTTTCTCAGTCATTATGTCTGGTAACGATATGGTTGGTGTAGCGCAAACAGGTACAGGTAAAACCTTTGCTTACATGCTTCCTATTATGCGGGATTTAAAATATTCTGAGCAATTACATCCACGTGTTTTGGTAATGGTGCCAACACGTGAGTTGGTAATACAAGTAGTGGAAGAGATTGAAAAATTAGCCAAATATATAAATTTAAGAGTTTTAGGCGTTTATGGTGGAACAAACATAAACACACAAAAAAAAGCCATCGCTTTAGGAACCGATATTATTGTTGCTACACCTGGTAGATTATATGATTTAGCGCTATCAAAAGCACTAAAAATGAGCAGTATCAAAAAATTGGTAATCGATGAAGTTGATGTAATGCTCGATTTAGGATTCCGATTTCAATTATTAAATATTTTTGAAATTCTACCAGAAAAAAGACAGAATATTATGTTTTCTGCAACAATGACCGATGATGTTGATGCTATGATAACGGATTATTTCACCAATCCATCAAAAATTTCTATTGCCATAAGTGGAACACCACTAGACAATATAGCTCAAACAGCTTATGATGTTGAGAATTTTTATACAAAAGCGAATTTATTAGCGCATTTATTATCGCAAAAAGAAGAATTTCATAAAGTGTTAGTATTTGTGAAAAATAAAAAATCAGCCGATTTATTATTTGAAGTTTTAAACGAAACTTACAACGATGAGTTATGCGTTATACATTCCAATAAAACACAAAATTACAGGATTCGTTCTATTAAGCAATTTGAAGAAGGCGAGAACCGTATTTTAGTTTCTACTGATGTAATGGCGCGTGGATTGGATTTAGAAGAAATATCTCATGTTGTAAATTTTGACACACCAAATTTTCCTGAAAACTACATGCATCGTATTGGGAGAACTGGACGTGCAAAACATGAAGGAAAATCAATACTTTTTTGTACTGAAAGTGAATTATTTGCTAAGAAGAATATCGAAGAATTAATGGATTATAAAATTCCATTATTAGAATTTCCAAAAAATGTTGAAATTTCTAAAAAACTAACACGAGAAGAGCAACCCGTTGAATTTGAGATTAATAATCCACATAAAACAGATGGTTATGTTCCTGGTGCTGCATTTCATGAAAAGAGTGAAAAAAATTCTCAAGTAAATAGCAGTGTAAAAAAATACAGTAGAGAATTAGCAAAAAAGTATAAAAAACCTAGAACTAGAGGTGATAAAAAATATAATAATCGTAAAAAGAAGTTTTAATTTATACTTTTAAAAATAGAGTTTAAAAAAATTTAATTATTAAAAATAATTAAGTTTTTTTTTAGTTTAAAACTGCCAAAATGACATTAAAAAATGACATAAATCAATTAAAACCCACTTGGCATACAAATTGACTATTAGTAATCGTAATTAAAAATGAAATTAAAAAATAAATAAAAAAATATAATTATGAGTAAGATAATAGGAATTGATTTAGGTACAACAAACTCGTGTGTTTCTGTAATGGAAGGAAATGAGCCAGTTGTAATACCTAATGCAGAAGGTAAAAGAACAACACCTTCTATTGTAGCATTTATTGAAGGTGGCGATCGTAAAGTTGGTGACCCAGCAAAAAGACAAGCAGTAACAAACCCAACAAAAACAATTTATTCAATAAAAAGATTTATGGGTAATAAGTTTTCTGAATCTAAAATGGAAGCAGAACGTGTACCTTATAAAGTTGTAAAAGGTGATAATGATACGCCAAGAGTTGATATTGATGGTCGTTTATATACGCCACAAGAAATATCTGCTATGGTATTACAAAAAATGAAAAAAACGGCCGAAGATTATTTAGGTCACGATGTAACAGAAGCTGTAATTACAGTTCCTGCTTATTTTAATGATGCACAACGTCAGGCAACGAAAGAAGCAGGTCAAATTGCAGGTTTAAAAGTAGCTCGTATTATAAACGAACCAACTGCTGCGGCATTAGCCTACGGATTTGATAAAGCAAATGAAGATAAAACGATTGCAGTTTATGATTTAGGTGGTGGAACATTTGATGTTTCTATCTTGGAAATTGGCGATGGTGTTTTTGAAGTATTATCTACCAATGGAGATACACATCTAGGTGGTGATGATTTTGATCAAGTAATCATTGATTGGTTGGCAGAAGAATTCAATAAAGATGAAAATATGGATTTAAGAAAAGATCCAATGGCTTTACAACGTTTAAAAGAAGCGGCAGAAAAAGCTAAAATTGAATTATCATCAGCTACACAAACTGAAATTAATTTACCTTATGTAACAGCAACGGCTTCTGGACCAAAACACTTGGTTAAGACATTGACACGAGCTGCATTTGAAAAATTAGCTGCGGATTTGATTAAACGTTCTATGACACCTGTTGCAAAAGCATTGAAAGATGCAGATTTGTCAATCAGTGAAATTGACGAAGTAATATTAGTTGGAGGTTCTACACGTATTCCTAGAATACAAGAAGAAGTAAAAAAATTCTTTAAAAAAGATCCAAATAAAGGTGTAAACCCTGATGAAGTAGTAGCAATTGGTGCTGCAATTCAAGGTGGTGTTTTAACAGGTGATGTAAAAGACGTTTTATTATTAGATGTTACACCATTATCATTAGGTATTGAAACAATGGGTAACGTATTTACAAAATTGATCGATGCAAATACTACGATTCCAACTAAAAAATCTCAAGTGTTTTCAACAGCAGTTGCAAACCAACCATCAGTAGAGATTCACGTTTTACAAGGTGAACGCGCCATGGCTGCGGATAACAAAACTATTGGTAAATTCCATTTAGATGGTATTCCACCAGCAGGCAGAGGTATTCCACAAATTGAAGTTACTTTTGATATTGATGCAAACGGAATAATTAACGTTATGGCAAAAGATAAAGGCACTGGAAAAGAGCACAACATTCGTATTGAAGCATCTTCTGGTTTAAGTGAAGAGGAAATCAAACAAATGAAAGCTGATGCTGAAGCAAATGCTGATGCTGATAAAAAAGCCAAAGAAACTGCTGAAAAAATCAATGCAGCAGATTCAATGATATTCCAAACGGAAAGTCAATTAAAAGAATTTGGTGATAAATTATCGGATGATAAAAAAGGACCTATTGAGTCTTCATTAGAAGAACTTAAAAAGGCACACGAATCTAAAGATATTGCTCAAATTGATGCTGCAATGGAGAAGATAAACGAAGCTTGGAAAGTAGCTAGTGAAGAAATGTACAAAGCTCAACAAGACGCACAAGGTGGCGCAGGAGCACAGCCAGAAGCTGGAGCAGAAGATGCACAAGCAGATAATGTTGAAGATGTAGATTTTGAAGAAGTAGAAGAGGAGAAGTAATAATTTTCTTTGACTTAGCATTTAAGTCTTATAATCAAAAAAGGGGTTCGTTTAAACGAATCCCTTTTTATTGTTTATAGTGTATTTAGTTTATATATACTATAAACTTTTAATAAAAGAAGAAATGGCAATGTCCTTAAGAAGACCGCCAATAGTTTTGAAACGTTATAGATTCGTTGTAATAGATAACTAAGTGACAGCTATTAAGATTTGTTTTACAACTGATTTTGAGTTAGTTATTTTTGCATTTCAAATTGCCTATCTAGGTTAATAAAGTTGTAATGGAATGCTAGAAGAGATAACTGTTTTAACAATGAATAAGCCTAAAATGGTTGTTGGTTACAGGGAAAACTCATACTTTAATAATGAAATGTTTCCTTATAAGAAAATTCGTTTGTTTTAAATAATGTGCTTTTAAAGTCAAATGTCATTCCTGAGTAAGCAGGAATCCAATTAAATAATGTATGGATTCTTGCGTTCGCTTTGCCTTTGACTTAGTTACAATAGGAATGATAATTAAAATTAAAAATACGAGTTTGCTCTGGTGTTAGTTGTAAGTTATTTTAATAAACATTTTACTAATATTATAATAAAGAAAACGCGATTCTTTTACCCATAAAAAAAAGCAGAGAATATAATTCTCTGCTTTTTATAAAATAATAAACGTTTGTCTATCTTAATTATCTAATGTGCAAATCTCTCAATCGTTTTTAAGATAAAGCGTAAAGAATTTCCATCTTTACCGCTTGTTTTAATGATTTGATCAGTATAAAATTTACCTTTCTTCACTTTTGATGCTGTTGTTATAACTTCACCAACATTGTTTTGCATATACTTTAAAAGTTCAGCTTGTTTTGGGCCAATTAAATTAGTTGGCATTTTACTTAGTAATTTTTTTACATCAGCATAACCAACTACAATGTTCTTTTTCAATAATTTTTTATGTTTCCCAATATTTGATTTAAAACTATTGCTACTTATGCTATTAATTTGGTTTTCAGAATTTGTTAAAAACACAATATTATCTTTTATAGTATAAAACATATCAAATGGCGCTTTAGTCATTTGTTTGTTTAGTTTAAAAATTTGACCATTGGCTTCAGATAAACGGTGTTTCAAACTCAATTTCATTAATTTGGTGATTAATGATCTGTTTTCAGAACCTAACATTACAGTAAAGTCGGGCATTAATTCTTTTTTTGTTTTTGTAACTTCTTCTCTATTATAATCATCATCATAAGTATAACTAGTATAAGTGATTTCACGTTCTGCTACGTCATTTAATACAAACATAATGTCTCCAGTAATTAATTCACCTATTGCTTTTTCATCAAAAAGAACTTCCATTAATTCTAAACCAATAGCAGTTTCTTCTTTAAACTGAGGCAACATATTGCCATATATATTCGTCATAAGTTTAGGATATTCTCTTAGCATATTTTCTGTATTCATAGACATACTAAAGTACGCCAATGTGTTGTTGGTATCTATGTATTTCAAGAAATTTTTATCTAATTTTGAATTGTAAATTGCTTTATAGGTATCTAAAAATTTATCAGAAATTTTAATATTTGTAGATAGTTTAATGTCATCGTCATTAAAAAATAAATATGAAT
>JAZGEV010000063.1:0-2692 GCA_036478895.1 Flavobacteriaceae bacterium
ACGTTAATGGCCACGTATAATGTACGAGAGGCGCAGAGAAACGAGTTGGGCATTCTCTTTAATTTAGATGAAGAAAATGCAAACCGCATTAAAAACAATCCCGGCGTACGAAGTATTCATCGCGCAATTGAACCAAAAGGTAAATGGGATAAAACTGTTTTTCCACATGATGTGCAATATCTATGGAATAAGGATAATTTTGGACCATTATATATGCCAAAAAAAGGAGCGACTGTTAAATTGAATGAGCAAACCATTCCTTTTTATAGAGATTTATTAAAACGATACGAACACATTAATTTTACTGAAGCAAATGGTAAGTATTATGTTGATGGTAAAAGTGTAACAGATTATACGTTTAAGCAAGATTACTTTTTTATGATGGGTGACAACAGGCATTATTCGTTAGATGCTCGTTTTTGGGGATTCACACCTTTTGACCATGTTGTTGGAAAGCCTGTATTTATTTGGATGAGTTGGAATAAAGACGCAAAAGGATTCTTTAATAAAATTAGAACAGAGCGTTTGTTTACAACTGTTGGTTTGAGCGGAAAACCTGTATCTTATTTTTATTATTTTCTAGGAGCACTTGCCTTATATATTGGCTATGGATTTTTTAAAAAGAAAAAAGCATAAACTGACCTAGATTATTATGCGTACATTTTATCCAAGCTATTTTTCTTCAATAATACAATACGCAGCCATTGTACAGTCACCAAAGATTCAGTTTGAAACCTTTGATAATTATCAAAAACAAACTTACAGAAATAGAGCTTATGTATATGGTCCAAATGGAAAGCAATTACTCAATATTCCTATAAAAAAGATAGGTGGAAAGCAGCTGACAAGAGATGTTAAAATTGATGACTCCTATAATTGGCAATTAGAGCATTTAAAATCTCTAAAGACGGCTTACAATTCATCTCCTTTTTATGAATTTTATATTGATGATTTAATGTCAGTATTTACTAAAAAAGAAACCTTTTTACTTGATTTAAATTTAAAGACAACGGCATTGATTTTAAAATCATTAGACGTTAATATTGAAATTTCAGAAACAGCTGATTTTAAAGTAAATATTTCCAATGATTTCCGATTTTTAATTGACTCAAAATCGAAAATTGATTTCAAATTACCTCACTACTATCAAGTTTTTAACGATAAGCATGGTTTTTTACCAAATTTAAGCATATTAGATTTGCTTTTTATGGAAGGTCCAGCTTCCTTATTATATCTAAGAAACATTGACATTGAGCTGTTTAAAATCGATGAAAATATCCTTTAAATAATTGATGAAAAATAAATTTACATTTTATCTTGAATTAAACTTATAAAAGTGCGTAAATTTGCAATTCATCAAATTATAGAAATTTTCTAGAAAATGTCGGACAATAAAGAACAACAAGTCGGTAAAAAACTCTACGCTTATCAGCAGAATGCCATAAACATTATTATGGATAAGTTTGAAAATTTACCAGAAGACCATAATTTATTATTTCAATTGCCTACAGGTGGTGGAAAGACCGTAATTTTTTCTGAAATTACTCGAAAATATATAGAACAAAATAATAAAAAAGTTATTATTTTAACGCATCGTGTGGAGTTAGCTAAGCAAACATCTCGTATGCTTGGTGAATTTAATGTGAAAAACAAAGTCATTAATAGTCAGGTTAAGGAATTACCAGATCAAGATGAGTACATGTGTTTTGTTGCCATGGTTGAGACTTTAAACAATCGTCTACAAGACGAAAAAATTGATTTAAAAGATATTGGTTTAGTCATTATTGATGAGGCGCATTACAATTCATTTAGAAAATTATTCAAGTATTTTGAAAAATGCTTTATTTTAGGTGTAACTGCAACACCATTAAGTTCAAATATGGATACGCCAATGAAGGATATTTATAATGAACTATTGGTTGGAGAATCTGTTGCGGCATTAATAAAATATGGTTTTTTATCAAAAGCTGTTCCGTATACTTTTAATGTTGGATTGTCTTCATTAAAAGTTGGTATGAATGGTGATTATACAGTTAAATCATCTGAGGAATTATATATTCAACAAAATATGCAGTCGCGTTTATTAACGGCTTATGAAAAACATTCAAAAGGTAAAAAGACCTTAATTTTTAATAACGGAATTAGAACATCTTGGTATGTTTACGATACGTTTAAAGAAGAAGGTTATAATGTTAGAAATTTAGACAGTACTGTTGGAAAACAAGAACGTATTGAAATTTTGGAATGGTTTAAAAAAACACCAGATGCAATATTAACATCTGTTGGAATTTTAACAACTGGTTTTGATGAGCCAACAATTGAAACTATAATTATGAATAGAGCAACAAAATCGTTGGCTTTATATTTTCAAATGATTGGTCGTGGCTCTCGTGTTATACCTGGAAAAACAGAATTCACATTGTTGGATATGGGGAATAACATTGCTCGTTTTGGTGATTGGACTGCTGATGTTAATTGGCATCAAGTATTTAAGTCACCTAATTATTTCTTAGAAAACATTATTGGAGATGAAGAATTGGAGCGTAACTTTGTTTATGAAATGCCCGAAGAAATTATGGAACAATTTCCAAAAACAGAACAATTTGATTTTAATATTAAAAAAGAATATGCAGTTTCTTCTAGTGCTGGTTTAAAATCTAAAACAGTTTTAGATAATTCAATTAAACAACAT
>JAZGEV010000064.1:0-6495 GCA_036478895.1 Flavobacteriaceae bacterium
CAACGAAATTCTGAAGCCACAAAATATGGCGAAGTTCCAGAAAATATGTTAACTAAAGAACGTCAGTTTAGAGCAGATATTTCGCATTTGGAACAAACGTTATTTAAAGATAAAACGGACAATCAATCATTAAAAGATTCCTTATTTAGTGTTAAAAACAAGTATCAAAATTATTTAACGACCATCGAAAAATCACACCCAAAATACTATGCATTAAAATATAAATCAGATGTGGTTTCTTTAAAAAAAATGCAAGCAGAAATGCAAGACAATCAACTATTTTTAAGTTATCTCGTTGCCGATGAGGTGTTATTTTTAACAACCATAGAAAATAATAAAAAAGCATTTTATAAATTGCCATTTTCTCAAAAAACAAAAAATTTAATAACTAAACTTTATAAAAAATCAGCTAAAATAGACATTAATGACCCTTCTATCTATAAGGATAGTTATGCTGTTTATAAATCTATTCTAGCACCAATTCTGTCAAAAACAAAAGCAACAGATCTCACAATATGTGCTGATGATATATTAAACTATTTACCATTTGATGCTTTAATGACATCAGATGAAAATCAGGACTATTTATTAAAATCACACGCTATTAGTTATACCAGTTCGGCAACGTTATTTGTAGAACAGTCCAAAAAAAGGAATACTAAAAAATCTAAATTACTGGTATTTGCGCCAAAATTTACAGAAACAACAACAGTAAGTCACGATAGAAATAATTTTTCACCATTAATTTATAACGAACAAGAAGCTAAAAACATTTCGCAGTATTTTAGTGGAACAGTTTATAATGGAAATAATGCATCTATAGTAAATTTCAAAAAAGAATTAGCAACACATAATTTATTGCATTTTGCCACACACGCATCGGCAAACGATGCTTTTCCAGATTATTCCTATTTGGCATTTTCGGATGATAAAAAAACATCCAATTTATTGTATGTAAAAGACATTTATAACTATCAAATAAATGCAGATTTGGTCACCTTAAGTGCCTGCGAAACTGGCGTTGGAAAATTACAAAAAGGAGAAGGAATGATGAGTTTAGCACGAGCATTTAATTACGCTGGTGTACCATCTATAGTAACGACACTTTGGAAAATTAACGATCAAAGTACTTCTGAAATTATGGAGTATTTTTATAAAAATTTATATAATGGATTGAGTAAAAAAGAAGCATTGCG
Organism: Flavobacteriaceae bacterium; assembly: GCA_036478895.1. GTDB lineage: Bacteria > Bacteroidota > Bacteroidia > Flavobacteriales > Flavobacteriaceae > S010-17. The sequence goes on from JAZGEV010000064.1 coordinate 1,197, forward strand.
CCAAGCTAAATTGTCTTATTTAGAACTGTGTGACGATCCTATTTTAAAGCATCCTTATTATTGGTCTGGCATTGTTTTAACAGGAAATACGGATCCAGTAGCATCAAAAAGTATGTTGATTTGGTTACTTTTGGGAACTTTCGTCTTAATACTTATAAGAGCTGTTGTTAGAAAACGGAAGGCTAAATAATTTTGAGAATTTTTTTAAATCAACGTTTTAAAAAGGGTGTTCTAATTACTAAATATTTCTGATTAAATGAGTGTCAGTTCGAGCGGAGTCGAGAACAGGTCTGGAACTATAAAAACAGTCTTGACAGTAAAGATGTAAAATTAAATTGTAAAACCTAGCCTTCTAAAAAATATTACTCCAATTCTTGCAATAACTTCACAGCATCTTTATTTTTATAAGATTTTTCACTGACAACTTTTCTTAGCGTTTCTTTAGCTTTATCAGTTTCTTTAGCTTTTAAATAAGCCAAGGCCAAATACCAATTTGTTTTTTGAGTTAACGTATCATTTGTTTTCAGATGTTCTTGTAGTAACGGAATCGCTTCATCAGCACGTTCTAATTTTAATAAAGCATTCGCTTGATAAAATAAGTAATACGGTTCGTTGGTGATTTTATATAACTTAGAAAAAAGCAATACAGAAACCTCATATTCTCCTTTTTCGTAAGCTAAAAATGCTTTCGATTTTTCGTCTTTTTGTTCTTCACCACGAACTATTGGAGCAATTACATTTCTATATGGTTCGAAATTAGTAGCAAACAGATCATTAGTCGAAGTTGTGTTATTTTGCATTAGCATATAAGAAAAACCTAAAACAAAAATAATACTTGCTGCAGCCATCCATTTAGTAAAAGAACGTTTTAATGGAATTACTTTTTGTTGTTGATGTTCACTTTCAGCACGAGTAAGGATATTTTTAAACACATCATCATCATGAGCACTTATTGCTTTTTTTAAGTTGGTTTGAAAAGTAAGTTCTTCTTTAAAAACAGCATCGCTTTTAAGCAATTCATTAAACAGCACTTCTTCAGTTGAAGAAAGCTCTTTACCAAGGTATTTATTTATTAAATCGTCGTGATTCATAGTTGTTATGATTTAATCATTTCTTTAAGGGTTTTGATGCATCGCGATTTTTGACTTCTAACAACACTATTGCTGCTATAATCGGAGAGTTCTACAATCTCATCGTTAGTTAGTCCTCTAGAAAAAGATAATGTTAACAATTCCTTACATTTTTTACCTAATTTTTTAAAATAGGTTTTTAAAAGTTGTTGTTCTATGGTTAATTCATCTGCTTCAGTTTCAAAAGAAATGGGTTCAATATCATCTGCATCATTAGTAATATGAAAATTGGGTTCGTAAGAAGTTGTTTTTTTACGCTCTTTTAATAAATCGTAAATTTTAAATTTTCCAATACCAAATAAATACGTTTTTAAAGTACTTTGAACATTATCTAGTTTACCATTGATGGCATTTTTTCGTAAAGCGATGAAGGCTTCTTGATAAATATCAGATAAATCATCATAATCCAAACCGTACTTTTTACCAAAATTCAAAAATGCCATTCTATGCGCATTATAAAGACTCGTAATTTCTTTTGCGTTGTTATGAATTAATGCGTTGATGTATTTTTTATTCATTGATTTCTTAGAAAGATACGGAAGTAAATTTAATATAAATAATTCTTTTAGAGCTAAAAATGTTAACAATAATTCTTTTTCAATACAAAAAAGTGAATAATAATCTAAAAAATCTAAAAATTATGAAATCATTTTTATTAATTCTAGCTATTGCATTATCTACTTTGTGTAATGCCCAACAAGATTTGAAAACCAAAGAAGCTAAATCAACAATTAATACTGATGAAATAGTCAAAATGTTAAATAAGTTAACTCCAACAACTGATGAACAGTATAATAAATGGTTACCCAAAAAAGCAGGTAATTATAAATTAACAAGTCATACCATTAATGGAAATATTGATGAGACGCCAAAAAACAACATCCAACTTGTTTATGAAAATAAAGCTAAAAAAATAGATATCATTATTGTAGATGCTGCAAATGATGCCAGCTCATTAGAGATGATCTATTTTGCATTTGATATGGATAAACAATTTACTAAAGATAAAAAAACAACAACAACAAAAGACGAACCTCATCATATAAGTAAATATGATGCAGACAATAAACAATCACAAATATTAACTATAATAAATAAAAGGTTTGGCGTATCGGCTAGTGGAGATAATGTTGGTGTGGATGAATTATGGACGTTTGTTAAAAAATTAAATATTAAAAACATAAAATAAATTTAAAAATAAGTTGAATTAATTATGAGTAATCTTTTTTTTATTCAAGCTTCAATACATTGTAAAAAATATATTCAGGTTTTTTGTAAAAAAATGTTAACAATACTATTTAATAAAAGACAAAGTAGTGTAAGAGTATTAAATACTCACATTATAAATATAAACTTAAAACAAAATACAATGAAAAAAATTACACTTTTACTAATTGCATTGCTCGTGGCAATGGTTAGTTATTCGCAGGTCTTTTTTGAAGAAGATTTTAATGGTACTACACAGCCTTCAGGTTGGTTTAACTTTTCATCTAGTTCTGGCGGAACGCAACAATGGGGATTTGGTTCTGGAGTAACACCAGGGACAGATATTGCAGATTTTACTACTAACGCAGCAATTTTTAATGATCCTACAGGTTCTAATGTTGCATTTTTATATAAGAATGTTGTAGATATTACAAATGTTATGAATGATGCGGATTATGCTTTAATTTATAAAATTAGAACTTCATTAAACACTTTTGGGTCTGACAATCAACCTGATAAACTTTCTATTAAAGTTTCCGATGTATCTTTTTCTAATACATCAACACCACCTCATACTATTTGGGAAACAACTACGGAACATGATCCGAATTTAAGATTTTTTGATATAAAATCATTTTTAAATGGAAGCTCATGGAATTTAGATTACACAGAATTTCGTATAGGTGTTGTATTTGATGATGTAGATGGAAGTAATGGTTGGGGCGCAGGAATAGATGATGTTTCATTTTATGCAAGACAATACAATGATAATAATTATAATAGTTTACCTTCGGAATATATAATAAGTAGTTTACCTTACAAATATAGTCAAGAAGCAGATAACCAAACTAATGTTACTAATATACCAACTGGTAGTATAAATAACTGTAGTGCTATGTCTAATGGGTTATGGTATAAATATGTTGCTGATTTTTCAGGGCAATTAACTATACATGGAAGAGCAGATAATTATGATGTACAGATTAATGCTTATGTTGAAGGAACAGGTTTACAGTGTTTAGGTTCTAAAGACAATGAATTGCATGGACAGTTGGAATCTTTAATTATTACTGTTGTACAAGGTCAAACTTATTGGTTTAATGTAGGGCATTGGAGTGTAAGCGCAACCGCATCACTTATGCATGGCACACAGCATATTTGGGTTGATAAAACACCTTCTAATGACAGTTGTGCTGATGCTTTAGATTTTACAAGTGATGCTACAAATTTATATAATTATCAAGGAAGTATTGTAGGAGCAACAAATGATGGAAATTATGTTGATGGTTATACAGGATGTAGTGCAAATGCAATGAACGATGGTGTAAATTATAAATTTACAGCCCCATATTCAGGAGAATTTAATTTTAGAGTATTTACAACTCAATATGATGTTCAAGTTGTGGCTTCAGACTCTTGTCCTATTTCTAGTGGATGTTTAGAGATTGCAGATGATAATCATTCTATATCTGGTTGGGAAGAAATTGTATTAGATGTCGTAGCAGGTACTGAATACTATTTTGTTATTGGCCATACAAGTAATGTAACTGATTTTGTAGAGGAAGGAATTACTGAAATTCAATTTTTTTATACAGCACCTGCAAATAATAGTTGTGGTAATGCATCTTCATTAACTGTAGGAACTAATTTTGATCAACACGATATTATTGTTAATAATTTAGGTACAACTGCTTCTGGTGGAACAACACCAAATCCAACCTGTGGATTTTTTGGATCTGGTCAAGATCTTTGGTGTAGTGTTGTTGTACCAAGTAATGGAAATTTAACGATAGAAACATCTTCTTTTCCAGGATCTCCAATAGTAGATACTGTTATTGCTGCCTATTCAAGTAATTCAAATACGTGTAGTAATTTAACACAAGTTGAATGTGATGATGATGATGGTATAGGTATTTTTTCAAAACTTGTATTAACTGGACAAACTCCAGGTGATACGTTATTAATAAGAGCTTGGGAATGGGGAAATAATACTTTTGGTAAGTTTAAAATTTCAGCATACAACACTTCTACAGCAACAGTTGAAGAAGACACTATAGAAGGTTTAAATTTATACCCAAACCCAGTAAATGATACCTTAAATATAGATTCTCAAGAAGAAATAACTCAACTAAGTATCTTTAATGTATTAGGTAAATTGGTTAAAACAATACAGCCAAATAAAACGACAAGCAGTATAGACTTAAGCGATTTAGAAACAGGTATTTATATGGTGAAAATTGAGGCAGATACTAAAATAAGTACGCAGAAAATTATTAAAAAGTAAGTTATGTAATTAGTTAATGATAATTTTTTTTATTAATTATTCCTATGTATATCTTAATTGGTATGCATAGGTTTTTTTGTTAATATTAACAATGATAAGATAAATGAGACTAATAATAAATAACACTTAAAATTATGAAAACAAAAACTACTTTTTCAACAATGCTATTTCTTCTTCTTATTTCCTTTAATTTAAAAGCACAAGTTATTATTAACGAAACTTTTGATGGGAACACAATTCCTTCGGGCTGGGTAACAACCATTCAAAATGGAGGTGAAGGAATCCAATTATGGGAGTTTGGTACTTTAGATATGCCAGGGTCAACTAATGGTTTTACAACCAATGCAGCTATTTTTGATGATGATGCGGTAGGTGATACGTTAAACAGGAATGCCGCTTGGTTATCGTTTGGAGCATTAGACGTAACAGGTTATTTAAATAATGATTTAATTCTTTCATATGATTATGCTCTAGAAGTCTTTACTTCAGAAATTTTAAAAGTAGCATTATGGGATAGCAGTACTGGTTCTTGGTTTGAAATTGAGTTGTATAATACCGATACTCCAGTTACGAATGTTAGTATTAATTTAATTCCAATTTTTCAAGCAAATCCTGGTATAGATACATCACAATTGTATGTTGGTTTTTTCTACGATGATGTAACAGGTTCTTGGGGTTA
>JAZGEV010000065.1:0-7465 GCA_036478895.1 Flavobacteriaceae bacterium
TTTGAAACCGATGTAACCTCAGCGCCAGATCCACCAGTAGCTTTAGATAAATATAATAAGATATTCTCTTGTCCTTTATCAGATTTTCCATCTCTACTTTTAGCTCTTGAACCTTGTTCCCATTGAACAGATTTTAAATACGAAGAAGCTTCATCACGAAGATTTTCTAATTCGGATTGTTTTATTGGGAAAGTTGAATTATGTTCCATATAGTTTTTTAATTATTATTTTCTTTGTAGAATCTTACTTGTTAAATTGCCATTAGATGCAATATTTTGGTAATTTTGCTCAAATCTCTATGCATCAATTGGTCATTAAATATAGAAAATTGTTACAATATTTATTTTTTTAATAATTCTAATGCAGCTTACTATCAATAAGACGTAAAAATTCCATTCGAGTTTCAACATTTTTAAAAGCGCCTCTAAAGCCAGATGTTGTCGTTACTGAATTTTGCTTTTGAACACCACGCATCATCATACACATATGCGACGCTTCAATGACTACAGCAACGCCATGTGGTTTTAAAACCTTATCAATAATTGTTACAATTTGATCCGTTAAGCGTTCTTGTACTTGTAATCGTCTTGCAAAGGCATCTACAATACGCGGAATTTTACTTAAGCCAACAATTTTACCATTAGGAATATAAGCAATATGGGCTTTTCCAAAGAAAGGCAACATGTGATGTTCGCATAACGAATATAATTCAATGTCTTTTACAATAACCATTTCGCTATAATTCTCATTGAATAAAGCTGATTTCAAAATTTCTTCGGGATCTAAATCATATCCATGCGTTAAAAATTGCATTGCTTTTGAAGCCCGTTCAGGTGTTTTAATTAACCCTTCACGTGATGGATCTTCGCCAACCTCATTAAGAATGGACAAGTATTTCTCTTGAATTTCTTTGGTCGTTTTTATACTGTATTCCTCGAATTTTTGATAACTCATAGTCTTTGAAAATTATTGATTTTAGAGTTTTTAAAAATACGAAAAAATGTGAGATTGAGTCTCTTTTTTACGCAAAAAAAAACTCGAAACCAATTAAGATTTCGAATTTTCTTGTGAAGGCGACAGGATTCGAACCTGTGACCGTCGCCTTAGAAGGGCGATGCTCTATCCAGCTGAGCTACGCCTCCATAAATGCAAGACTTGCATTAAATTTGTCGGGGTGATCACGCTTTGAGGCGTGACGGCATCCGTCTTTTCAATTTGTCGGGGTGGTCACGCTTTGAGGCGTGACGGCATCCGTCTTTTCAATTTGTCGGGGTGGCAGGATTCGAACCTGCGGCCTCCACGTCCCAAACGTGGCGCGATAACCGGGCTACGCTACACCCCGAATTGATTATCATTAAGAAACCTTTCAGCTCCTCTTCTTTTAATTTTACTTTCTAATTTCAATGCTTCTGACCTTGTTTTAACTTTTATAACTAAAACTAGTTCCCAAGGCTTTCCTCCTTTTGTTGATTTTACTTGACCTAAATTATGTCTAGCTAATCGTTTATCAATATCTTGTGTTTGCCCAGTATAGAATCTCTCCGTTGATTCACTATACAATATGTAAACACAATAATTCATTTTACTTATTTTGGGTGATCACGCCTCAAGCGTGACGGCCTCCACGTCCCAAACGTGGCGCGATAACCGGGCTACGCTACACCCCGAATTGATTATCATCAAGAAACCTTTCAGTTCCTCTTCTTTTAATTTTACTTTCTAATTTCAATCCTTCAGATCTTGTTTTACTTTTATAGCTAAACTAGCTCCCAAGGCTTTACTCATTTAGTTGATTTTACTTGACCTAAATTATGTCTAGCTAATCGTTTACCAATATCTTATGTCTGTCTGGTATAGAATCTTTCCGTTGATTCACTTAACAATATGTAAACACAATAATTCATTTTACTCTTTAATTTCTATAAAAAAAATGCGGAGAGGAAGGGATTCGAACCCCCGGTACCCGTAAAGGTACAACTCCTTAGCAGGGAGCCCCGATCGACCACTCTGGCACCTCTCCAATATTTTTTATAAATGCAAAGAACGTTTATTTTTTGCGAGTGCAAATATAAAACTAGAAAACTAATCTCACAACTTTTTTTTAATTTTTTATTCAGGATATTCAATACGCACATGATAGATATTTTTCACCTTCTTCTTAATCACTTTTTTAATTTGATTAATTTCTTTAAATGTAATATCTGCATTCATGTATTGCCCGTTATTCATCTGTCCATCTATTACTTTATCAATCAAGTCATCAATCAACTGAGCTGTTGGTTCTTTTAAACTTTTTGATGCGGCTTCAGATGCATCTGCCATCATTAAAATAGCGGTTTCTTTTGAAAAAGGAATGGGACCTGGATATCTAAAATCATCTGGATTTATTTCATCAGGAGTCAAGGCTTCTTGCTGTTTATAAAAATAATACACCAAACTTGTTCCGTGATGTGTGCGTATAAAGTCTATCACTCTATCGGGCAAACCGTTCTTTTTTGCCAATTCAATGCCTTTAATAATATGATCGATAATGATTTTTGCACTGTCTTTTGGTGACAACTCATTATGTGGATTTACATTGGTCGCTTGATTTTCGGTAAAATACATGGGATTTAGCATTTTTCCAATATCGTGATACAATGCACCAGTTCTAACCAACATTGCATTGGCACCAATTTCATTTGCCGAAGCTTCTGCTAAATTTGCTACTTGCATAGAATGTTGAAATGTTCCTGGGGCTTTTTCGTTTAGCTCTCTTAATAATTTTGAATTGGTATTGGATAATTCTAGTAAAGTAACATCGGACACGAGTCCAAAAACTTTTTCATAAATCCAAATTAAATACTGTGCTAATAAGGCTAACAATCCGTTTAAAGCAAATAAAGCGAAGTAAATTCCCTTTATATGCACAGCAGTGCCTTCTTGAATGATGAAGAAGGCTAAATATGCCAACATATAAGTAAACGTAATTTGACTTATTGATATGAAAAGATTGGCTCTTTTATACAATTCAGATACCGTTAAAATGGTTACAATACCAGCAATAATTTGTAGGAAAATAAATTCAAAACTATTGGGCACTATAAACCCTAACAACAAGACTGTTAATACATGAGTGATTAACCCCAAACGTGCATCAAAAAAGGCCTTTAAAACAATTGGAAGAATAATTAATGGCACTGCAAATAGATAATCTGGTTGGTATTTTATGGCAAGAGTTACTAAAAACACCATCATTAAAATATTAAAAAATATAAAGGTGATCTTGGTGTTATTTTCAAAAATTTCTATACGGTACTTTCGTAAAAATAATAATAACATCATTAAAGCAAGCGCTACTAATATTGTATAACCAAAATACAACCAATACACATTTTCACTACTTTGACCTTGAAGGTTATATTCTTTTTTAAGTGAATTCAATACTCTATACTGTTTTCCCTCAAGTATTTTTCCTTTCGAAATAATTAAGTCGCCTTTTGATATTTTACCTTCGGTAGCTAATATGTTATCTAATTTTTCATTCAGAGCTTTTACAGTTAAATTTTCATCAAAAAACACATTAGGTTTTAATATTTCATTAAACAAGGCTTTAAACTCTGGCAGTAATAAAGGGTAAATTTTAAACTCATCTTCAATTTTTAAAGCTATTTGACTCTTGGTTAGCAACTTATTAGACAATACATCTATTGCTTTATTGCCTTTACGAATTGTAATTATTTTATCAATTGCTCTTGGATGATTGGTATATCCAACATTATAAACTGATTGCAAAAACGTTCTACCAAAGGCAATAATATCCTCTTTATTTGAATAAACCTGCAATGTATCCCTTAATATTGAACGAATCCTTACATCGTATTCATTGATAACATTTTCTGCAATTTTGGGTTTGTAAATAAAGAAGGACTGTTTATTATTTTTAATATCAAATTTTTCTTTTTGGATGTCTTCTTTTGATTTTTGAACAGCAAAATCAAAAGGCGCATACAAGCTTTCATTTTGCCAAGCTTTCCCTTTCTGTAAATCGTATTTAAAATAAACCCCTTTTGGAAATAAATAAACAATCAAAAATGTGGTCAATAAAAAAACAAACACCTTATATATAAAGGCGTGATTTTGATAAAGTTTATTAAGAAAATTCTTCATTTGTCAAAAATACTATTTTTAGACGAATCGAAATATTATTAACAGCAATTGTTTTATATTCACATATAATGTAATAACATCTTTTTATTAGTTTATATGTGTTGTACCACTTAAACACCAAAACACTTGATGATTTCTTTATCTTTTTCCGTTTTTCTTCACTTTAAATTCTAACCGTAGCTATGGTTATGCTTATAATCTTAAGATTTCAAAACAAAAAAATATTTTGAATTCATATTACATATTTTTAAATTTAATTGGTATTAATACAGCATTATGATTTTGTAGTAGATATAATAGTCGAAAATGTTTTTAATTCTGTTATTTATTTAGTTTGCACAAAGTTTTATAAAATGTTCTAACTGATATATTACATATAAAATCAAAATCTAGTTATAATTAAAAAGACGTGCAATTGTATGATAACATCGCTTTAATGCATAAAGTTGCCTACTAAACTTAAATATAAATTCATAAAACATTAATTTTAATGTATTACTTGCACAGTTTATATATTAAATTTTACAATAGTAATTATCAATAAAAAAATGTAAATTTGCCCTATCAAAATTATAAAGAAACACACATGAAAGAAGTTGTTATTGTATCTGCTGTAAGAACAGCAATGGGAAGTTTTTTAGGTAGCTTATCAACAGTATCTGCTACAAAATTAGGTGCAACAGTCATAAAATCTGCCTTAGAAAAAATAAATTTAAAGCCAAATTTGGTTGACGAAGTTTATATGGGTAATGTTTTGCAAGCTGGCTTAGGTCAAGCACCTGCTAGACAAGCCGCTATTTTTGCGGGTTTACCAGATACGGTGCCTTGTACAACGGTAAATAAAGTATGTGCTTCTGGTATGAAAGCAGTTATGCTAGCTGCACAAGCTATTAAATGTGGCGATGCCGATATTGTCATTGCTGGCGGTATGGAGAACATGTCATCTGTGCCACATTATGTTTCGTCTAGAAAAGGTCAAAAACTTGGAAATATTTCAATGACCGATGGTTTAGTTTTTGATGGTTTAACCAATGTGTACGATCAAAAACATATGGGAACTTGTGGCGATTTATGTGCGTCAGAACACAATTTTACTCGTGAAGATCAAGACGCGTTTGCTATAGAATCATACAATCGTTCGGCGAAAGCCTGGAAAGATGGTAAATTTGATAATGAAGTGATTCCTGTAGAAATCCCACAACGTCGTGGTGATGCCATAATATTCAAAGAAGATGAGGAATATAAAAATGTGAAAATGGAGAAAATTCCAACACTTCGTCCTGTATTTACAAAAGACGGTACAGTAACTGCTGCCAATGCGTCCACATTAAATGATGGTGCTTCTGCCCTAGTTATTATGAGTGCCGATAAAGCAAAAGAATTAAATCTGAAACCCTTAGCCAAAATTACTGGTTATGCCGATGCTGCTCAAGCACCAGAATGGTTTACCACAGCGCCTGCAAAAGCATTGCCATTAGCTTTACACAAAGCAAATGTAAATTTAAATGACGTTGATTATTTTGAATTTAACGAGGCTTTTTCCATAGTTGGCTTGGCTAATATAAAGCTACTTGACTTGGATGCAAGCAAAGTAAATGTAAATGGTGGCGCAGTATCTTTGGGACATCCGTTAGGCTCCTCTGGATCACGTATTATTGTGACTTTACTTAATGTTTTAGAACAAAATAATGCCAAAGTTGGTGCTGCAGCAATTTGTAATGGTGGCGGTGGCGCAAGTGCTATTGTAATTGAGCGTATTTAATGCCTTTTTTGTGGTTTTAATAAAAATTAATAATGACTTACGGTATTTGCATCCTTAATAATATTCCTTTACGCATAGATTCGTCTGATGCTAGTGAAATGATTTCGCAGGTTTTGTTTGGCGAGCATTTTACAGTTTTAGACACCAAAAAACAATGGCTTTATATTAAACTTGCTTTAGACGGCTACAGAGGTTGGATTGATCACAAACAAGTAACCGAAATTACTGAAACCTTTTTTGAAACACTTAATACTACAACGCCCGTATTTTCAAAAGAACTGGTTAATCTAGCAACACAGGATGATGGTAAATTTCTACCATTGACACTTGGTAGTATATTACCCAATTATTCAAATGGCAAGTTCTTTATTAACGATAAAACCTATCTTTTTGATGGTGCAACACATCAAAGCGTTTTATCTAAAGAAAGTGTTGTAGAAACAGCCTTTATGTATCTTAACGCATCGTATCTTTGGGGTGGAAAATCACCTTTTGGTATCGATTGTTCTGGTTTTACGCAAATGGTATATAAAATGAATGGCTTTCAATTGTTTAGAGATGCATCACAACAAGCAAAACAAGGCGAAGTCCTTAGCTTTATTGAAGAAAGTACACCAGGCGATTTGGCTTTTTTTGATAATAACGAAGGCCATATTACGCACGTAGGCATCATTTTAGCCAATAATTACATCATTCACTCTAGTGGAAAAGTTCGCGTTGATCGCTTGGATCAAAGTGGTATTTATAATGAAGAAACGAATAGACATACGCATAAATTGCGTTTACTTAAAACGATATTTTAATTCGTTTAACAGGAACACCAATAAAAAAATAAAAAGGAGTGCGTAATTGGTGAAAATTCATCAAATCTCTAGGAAATGCAAATCTCACCTTTTATTTACATTCTGAAAATTAAAAATTATAGTAAACTCAGGTATAAACTGAAAAAGAATGTTTTTTTGCAGTAACTTTGCGATCTTTACAAAAACTTTGCGACCTTTGTAGTAAGGACAAAGACTTTATAAGAATAATTAAAATAATAGAAGTGATTTTTAACAGATCACTTCAACCTATGGCTTCGTAATATGAAAAACAACATCACCATAATAGGAACAGGATATGTAGGACTGGTTACAGGAACTTGCTTTGCCGAAATGGGCAACAAAGTTACGTGTATAGATATTGATGAAAAAAAAATCAATAAGCTAAAAAATGGAATAATTCCTATTTACGAACCTGGGTTAGAACACTTAGTTAAAACAAATTACAAAAACGGGAATTTACAATTTTCAACCAATTTAGCTGATGTCTTAGACACAACAAACATTATTTTTATTGCAGTTGGTACGCCAATGAATGAAAATGGATCTGCCGACTTAAAACATGTCATTAACGTAGCCAAACAAATAGGCGCTTTACTCTCAAAACCACTATTAATAGTTGATAAATCAACAGTTCCTGTTGGAACTGCTGCTAAAGTTAAAGAAACAATACAAACAGTTTTAGACAAACGAAAATTAAAAATTGAATTTGATGTCGTTTCCAATCCAGAGT
>JAZGEV010000066.1:0-19513 GCA_036478895.1 Flavobacteriaceae bacterium
AGAATAGAAATCTGCTATAATCTGAGCAATCTGCGAAAAAAAAGAGAGAAGAGATTAAAAAAATAATAAATAAATGAAAAAGATAATAACAGCGCTATTTATTCTAATTGCAGTACAGGTTTTTGCTCAATCAAATCCGCTACAAGTAAAAGATAGTGTTGCGCAACAAAAATGGACCGATAGCATTTTATCGCAAATGACCATCGATCAAAAAATAGGTCAATTATTCATGTTGGCTGCCTATACAAATAAAGAAAAAAAACATACCGATTACATTACATCTGTTATTAAAAAATACGAATTGGGTGGTCTTATTTTTATGCAAGGCACACCAGAGAAGCAAATACATTGGAATAACAAATATCAAGCTATTTCAAAAGTACCTTTGCTCATTGCTTTTGATGGCGAATGGGGATTAGATATGCGTTTAAAAAACACCTATCGTTTTCCTTGGAATATGACTTTGGGCGCTATTAGAAATGATAAACTTATTGAAGATTTTGGAAAACGACTTGGCGAGCAATGCAAACGCATGGGAATTCATGTTAATTTTGCGCCAGTTGTAGATATCAACACCAATCCTAAAAACCCAATTATTGGTAATCGTTCTTTTGGTGAGAATAAATACAATGTTACCAATAAATCTATTGCGTTTACAAAAGGCATGCAAAGTGAACAAGTTATGGCTTGTGCAAAACATTTTCCTGGTCATGGCGATACAAGTACAGATTCTCACAAAACATTACCAACCGTTAATTTTTCAGGAGAGCGCATAGATTCTATAGAATTATATCCATATAAAGAATTGTTTAAAGCAGGTATTGGTTCTGTGATGGCAGCACATTTAAGCATTCCTAGTTTGGAAAATAATGTGAAATTACCAACTTCTTTATCACATGCAGTTTTAACCGATTTGTTGAAAAACAAAATGCAGTTTAAAGGCTTAATTTTCACTGATGCCTTAAATATGAAAGGCGCTTCAGAATTTGTTGAGGATGATGTTGAATTATCAAGTTCTCTAGGAAACAATAAAGGAAAGGTAGATTTAAAAGCGTTATTGGCAGGTAATGATGTGTTACTTTTTTCTGAAGATGTAAAATCTGCAGTTGCTCAAATTAAAAATGCTTTAAAAAATAACACGTTAACCGAAGCGCGTATTGAAGAATCTGTTAGAAAAATATTAAATGCCAAATATTGGTGTGATTTACAGAATTACAAACCTATAGAGAAAGCTAATGTCATTACAGATTTAAATACAAAGCAAGACGATGTATTGCATAAAAAATTATTAGAAAATGCGATTACATTGGTAAAAAACGATCACGTTACTTTCCCTATACGTGATTTAACAAAAGCAAAAATTGCATATGTAAAGATAGGCGATGATGGTAATGAAACCTATGTTGAGAGATTGCAAGATTACAAAAATGTTGATGTCATATCAGGTAAAACAAGTAAAGAGATTCTTAAAAAATTAGAGCCTTACAATATTGTAATTTTAGGGTATCATAAATCGAATGCGCACGCATGGAAAGAATATCATTTTACAGAAAATGAACTCATAAGAATTCAAAAAATTGCAGCAAAGAAAAGGGTGATTTTAAATGTTTTTGCAAGTCCGTATGCGTTAATGGATATTAAAGATTTTTCTAATATTGAAGCTGTATTGTTATCCTATCAAAACTCTAAATTTTCACAAGATATTTCTGCTCAAATGTTGTTTGGAGCACTAAGTGCTAAAGGAAAATTACCTGTAAATATTAATGCAGATTTTAGAGAAGGTTTTGGTTTAAGATCGGCTAATTTAAAACGTTTGTCTTTTGGTATTCCCGAAGAAGTTTCTATGAGCAGCCTCAAATTACAACGCATAGATTCTATTGCAAAAATTGTTTTAAAAGAAAAAATGGCACCTGGCATGCAAGTGCTTGTAGCACGACATGGCAAAGTGATATTTAACAAAAACTACGGTTATCATACCGATAAAAAGAAGCAAAAAGTAACGAATGAAAGTATTTATGATTTGGCATCTTTAACAAAAATTCTAGGTGCTTTACCACAAATTATGAAAGCAGAAGAACAAGGTAAATTCAAATTGGATGATAGGTTTGATAAAGTGTTTCCTGTCACTAAAGGTTCCAATAAAGATACGGTCACAATAAGACAAGCGTTATCTCATGTTGGGAGATTAAGAGCTTGGATTCCGTTTTATGTAAAAACCCTTGATTCAATAACTAAAAGGCCTCTAAAAAAATATTATAGAAATAGAAAAACAAAAGATTTTAGTATTCGTGTTGCAGAGAAATTGTTTTTACGAAAAGATTATAAAGATACTATTTATCAACGTATTTCTGATGCACCGCAACGTATAAATCCAGGTTATAAATATAGCGGTTTTTCTTTTTATTTGTTTAAAGATTTTATTGAAAAGCAATATAAAAAACCACTCAACATTTTAAATAATGATGAGTTTTATAAACCTATGGGAGCATCTTCTTTGGGATATAAACCTTTAGAAAAGTTTAATAAAAAGCGTATTGTACCTACCGAGAAAGACACCTATTACCGCAATCAATTATTACAAGGCGATGTTCATGATATGGGCGCTGCTATGCTTGATGGCGTAAGTGGTAATGCAGGTTTATTTGGAGGCTCTTTAGATATTGCTAAAATGATGCAAATGTATTTACAAAAAGGCTATTATGGCGGTAAACGTTATTTGCAAACTAAAACTTTGGAAAAATTCAATACTGCTTATTACAAGGATGATTTTGTACGACGAGGTTTGGGATTTGATAAAATTCAAATAAACAAAGATGAAAAAGCAACATGTGATTGTGTTTCTGAAGAGAGTTTTGGGCATAGTGGTTTTACAGGAACTTATACTTGGGCAGACCCTAAAAGTGGAATAGTTTATGTATTTTTGTCTAATAGGGTATATCCAACAATGTCAAATAAGGGGTTAACAAAAAAAGATATTAGAACAAAAGTACAGCAACTTGTTCAGGATGCAATAGTGAAGTAACATTTACTAAAATATATAAATAAAACAACTAAACGGTAAGGATTCGATGAAAAAATATTATATTATTTTTATTTTAATGTCATTTTTGTCGTGTAAAGTCCACGATTTATCCAAGCAAGATTATAAAAAAACACCTAAAGAGCTTAAAGAAAAAAGAATAGTAGAAGATACCAATACCGTTTTTTATTTTATTCGTCACGCTCAAAAATTAAATGACGGTTCTGATGATTCAAATTTATCAGACTCTGGTAGAGAGCAAGTAAAAAAGTACATCTCTTATTTTAAAGATAAACGTTTAGATTCAGTTTTTACAACTAATTTTAATCGTACCATTCAAACTGGAGTTCCAATTGCACAATCCAAAAATATATATGGAGATTTTTACAACCCAAACCATGTGGTTGCTGAAGATTGGATTAAAAAACATAAAGGGCAAGCAATATTAATTGTTGGGCATAGTAATACAACGCCACATTTAGTAAATAAGTTTATTGGACAAATGAAATATATGCAAATGATGGATGATAATTTTTCTGACATCTATCGCATTATCATTTCAAATGAAAAAATTTACGAGGATCTTTTAAATTTAGAAGAAGAAGTGTTATTACAAGAAATTCATCTAAACGGCGAAGAAAAAAATAAAAATTTGAGATAAAGTGCTTGGTATAATCACTAAATTAAACTATTGATTATTTTTTAGATTACTATTTATAGCGTTCAACTTCTCTATCATAAAAGCTACTTGCATCATCAATGAGCTCTGCAACTTGATTAATAAAATCGGCTTCATTATCCATTGTAAAATCCTCCAACCATTCAATTTCATCGTCTATTAGGTTAATGATAAATCGTGGATATTCAGTATGGATGACAAAATTATCATCTGGATTGTCTGTATTGTCTGCGGTTAAAAATCGTGGTAAAGTCATATTATGATACTAATTTTAATATTTCGTTATGTATTGTTTCTCCAATAGTATTTCCATATAAATTCATAGAAAAATCGGTTAAATTATTTTTTATTTTAGTTTGGTAAGAGTTAAAAGCGTTTATCATTTTACCTTTATCACTGCCAATAATTGTTGCAAAACCATTACTAACAAGTTCTACCCATTCAGTTTCTTCTCGTGCAATAATACAATGTTTTTTATTGAAAAAGGCTTCTTTTTGTAAGCCACCACTATCACTAATAACTAGATTACAATTTTTTAATAATTCGAGCATATCAAAATAACCAACAGGATCAATAATTGTAATTTTTGGTGAGATAGAGTGTTTTTCTAATATTTTTTTTGTTCTAGGATGCATCGGTAAAACCACTTCTTTTGTTTTTGAAATTTCTTCCAAACCTTCAAAAATTGCTTTTAGATTAGCACTATTATCTGTATTTTCTTGTCGATGAATTGTTGCTAATACAAATTCATTGGGTTGTAAATTTAAGCTTTTGTAAAGTGAGGCTTTTTCTGCCGATGTCTTTCCATAATAGTCCACGGCATCTTTCATAATATCACCACTTTTTACAATTTTAATGGGTAGATTATCAAAACTTTCGTTGTTTAAATTTTCTATTGCAGTATCTGTTGGACACAATAATAAATCCGAAATACGATCTGTTAAAATACGATTAATCTCTTCGGGCATTTTCATATTAAATGAACGTAAACCTGCTTCAATATGTATGACTTTTATGTCGAGTTTTTTGGCAGCTAAAGCACCAGCAATTGTGGAGTTTGTATCCCCGTAAATTACAACGGCATCTGGTTTTTCATCCAATAGAACGGTTTCAATTTTTTCGAGCATTTGCCCTGTCATTGCGCCGTGCCCTAAGCCATTAATTGCCAAGTTGTATTTTGGTTTTGGAATCTCCATTTCTTCAAAGAAAACGGCACTCATATTGGCATCGTAATGTTGACCAGTATGAATGATAATTTCTTCTATTTTACGATGACTAGCAATGACTCTACTCAAAACTGCTGCTTTTACAAATTGAGGGCGAGCGCCTAATATGGTAACAATTTTTTTCATTAATTTTTTTGTTTTAATAGTTCTGCTAAAGTTTTAGTCAACGATTTTCGATGATATTTTTCAATGTTTTTAGAACTAACGGCTAAAGTATTATTTTTATAAGATTCGTAGAGTGATAATATTGATTTTTTTAAAGAAGCTTCATCGTTAAATGAAACCACCATCCCAGAATTGGTGTTTTTTATAATTTCCGCTAAATCGCCATCGTTTGGTGCTATTGCTAAAATTGGACGTTTGGCTTGTAAATATTCAAAAATTTTACCTGTAATAATTCCTTTTGCACTTGGTACATTATTGATGAGTAAAATTAAAACTTGCGCGGCTTGTTGTTGTGCAAAAACAGCTTGATGTTTAATATAATCTATATGAGTTACTTTATTAGATAAATTATATTGTTTTATGCTATCCATTGCTTCGGTACATATTTTTCCAATAAGTTTAATTTCTAAATCATCAGAGAATTTTCTGTTTTCTGTCATTAATTCCGATAATACTTTCCAAAGCATCGTATGATTTCTATCGGAATTTAACATGCCAATATGTAATAAGCTGAATTTCTTTGTTAACGATACCGATTCATTCTCATTAAAAGTATCGAAACCATTTGGAATAACGTGTGTGTTCTCATTGAATTTTAGATAATTAGATTGCATTGTTTTTCCAATAACAATAACATTATCGGCATTTTTTAAAACCAATGCTTCTAATTCAGTATGTTTTTTTAAGGCTTTTTTTGTTAATGGTAGTTGATGAAAATAGTCAATATCTGTCCACGGATCTCTAAAATCTGCAATCCATTTAAGATTGTTTTGCTGTTTTAATTTTAGACCAATTAAATGAACACTGTGTGGCGGTCCTGTTGTAATTACAGTTTTAATATTGTGTTCTTTTATATAGTTGTTGAGGTATTTTACAGATGGTTTTATCCAAAATTTTCGAGCATCTGGAATAAAATAATTGGCTCTAATGAAATGAATTATTTTTTGAATAAAATTCGGATTTTTAGTTAAAAAACCAGCGCTTTGTTTGTTTTTTTTTAATGGTAAAAAATTGCTTGGTTCAAAAATAGGTTGTTTTAAAATTGTAATCTCATCAGATACTTCTTTTAAAAGAGAAGTGTCTGTTAACGGATAATTCGGATTTTTAACCGTATAAACAATTGGCTCAACATCAAATTGAGGTAAATATTTTACAAATTTCAACCAACGTTGTACGCCAGATCCACCAGCAGGAGGAAAGTAATATGTTAAAATTAAGACTTTCAATAGGGTTATAATATATTAATGCAAATGTAATTATAATTATTTATTTAGTTGTTAAGTTTTCAATATCTAAAAACTTAAATATTTATAAAAATGATTTTCTTTGCGTACTTTAGCCAAACCAAATAAAATGTCTTGAATTCCAAAACGTATCCTTTTTATTTTAGTCTTCTTTTGATTGCATTACTTGTTTTTGCAATGATCAATATTAGTATGGGCTCGGTTATTATACCTATAAAAGAAACGTTTTTAAGTTTATTTGGTGATGAAAGTATCAAAGAAAATTGGCGTTATATTATTAGAAATTATCGGTTGCCCAAAGCAATTACAGCTATTCTGGTTGGAAGTGGACTGTCTATAAGTGGCTTATTAATGCAAACCTTATTTAGGAATCCATTGGCTGGTCCATTTGTGCTTGGTATTAGTTCTGGTGCTAGTTTGGGCGTTGCATTATTGGTATTAGGTGCGTCTTTTTTTGGTGGAAGTATCACGGCATTGGCGTTTTCAAATTTTGGTTTGGCAATTGCAGCTAGTTTAGGTGCTTTTTTAGTCTTGTTTGCAGTAATGCTTGTTGCTCAAAAAGTTAAAAACACGATGTCCATTTTAATAATAGGCTTAATGTTTGGAAGTCTTACAAGCGCCATTATAAGTGTATTAGCTTATTTTAGTACAGCCGAACAATTGCAACAATATATGTTTTGGAGTTTTGGAAGTTTGGGAAATTTAAGTTGGACAGAATTGAGTCTGTTTGCAATTGTATATTGTATTGGTTTATTGTTAGTTTTGTTAATAATAAAACCATTAAATGCACTATTATTGGGTGAAAATTACGCCAAAAGTATGGGCGTAAATATTAAAAGAACACGCAACATAACCTTATTAACAACGGCTATTTTAACTGGCGTAATAACAGCATTTTCTGGCCCTATTGCTTTTGTTGGATTGGCAGTACCGCATTTAGCAAAACTAGTTTTTAATAGTGCCAATCATAAAATATTATTACCCGCTACGGCAATAATTGGTGCAATTGTGATGTTAATTAGTGACACTGTTGCACAGTTACCAACAAGTGAATTCACATTGCCAATAAATGCAATTACGTCATTATTTGGTGCACCAATTGTAATTTGGTTGTTGGTGAGGAAAAGAAATGCGATAATTTAATATGAAGAATTCTATTTTACATATAAAGAACAGTTCAATTGGTTATAAATCTAGAAAGAAGATTGATGTTATTGCAACTGATATTTCTGTTTTAATTGATGCGCCTAAACTAATATGTTTATTAGGGAGAAACGGCATTGGGAAATCAACTTTGTTGCGTACACTATCTCGTGTTCAACCAACCTTGGAAGGCGAAATAATACTCAATTCAAAAAAAATAGAAGATTATAGTTCATCTGATTTATCAAAAAAAATAAGCATTGTGCTCACTGAACGTATCCCATCAAGCAACTTAAGTGTGTACGAACTCATTGCTTTGGGTAGACAGGTTTATACCAATTGGATTGGGACATTAACACCAGCCGATAAAGAAAAAATAAAAGAAGCTATTGAAAACGTTGGGATTAGAGAGTTACAAAATCAAAAAGTTGATGAATTAAGCGATGGGCAATATCAAAAAGTAATGATTGCTCGAGCATTGGCACAAGACACGTCTATCATTTTACTCGATGAACCAACGGCACATTTGGATATTCAGAATAAAGCCATTTTATTTCAATTACTTAAAAAATTAGCCAATGAAAAAATAATTATTGTATCCACGCACGAATTGCAGATGGCAATACAAAATGCAGATGATTTATGGCTAATGAGTAAAGGTAAATTTATTTGTGGCGCAAAGGATGAATTAATCAATACCACTGCTTTGAATTCTTTATTTGATTCGAATACGTTATCTTTCGATAAGCAAACAAAACAATTTATATTTCATTAAAAAAGAGTATTTTTGAGCTTTCTTAGATTGTTGTTATTTTTAACAATTCAAGAAGATATAAATTTTCAAAAACATAGAAATGAATAAATTAAGCATCTTATTTATTGTATTAATTACAATATCTTGTAAATCTAAAAAACCCGTACCAGCTGTAAAAACTACAGAAGTACCAGTAAAAACAGTTGTAAAAACACATTCAATGTCATTGGATGATATTACATTGTTGGATAATAAATCTATAAACTATTTTGCAAGTACTATTACCAAAGAAGATTTGCAAAAACATTTAAGAAAATTAACATCAGATGAATTCGAAGGCAGACGAACAGGTGAAAAAGGGCAAAAAGTTGCTGCAAAGTATTTAGCAGATTTTTACAGAAGTTTAAATATTGAAGGTGCTGTTGGCGAAGATAATTATTATCAGCACATACCTAAAAGTTTTTTTAACGGACGTTCAAAAAACGATAGTGAAAACGTTGTTGGTTTTATTTATGGTACCGAAAAACCAGAAGAAATTGTTGTTATTTCTGCACATTACGATCATTTAGGTATTGAAGATGGTGTTGTTTTTGACGGTGCAGACGATAATGGCTCTGGAACTGCAGGTGTTATGGAAATAGCTGAAGCTTTTCATAAAGCCGCATTGGAAGGTGAAGGTCCAAAAAGATCGGTTTTATTTATGAATTTAACAGGCGAAGAAGAAGGTTTGTTTGGGTCTAGATATTATGTAAAGAACCCAATTTTTCCTTTAAAAAACACCATTGTAGATTTAAATATTGATATGATAGGTCGTGTAGATGAAGCACATAAAAATAATCCAAATTTTGTATATGTAATTGGAGCAGATAAGATTAGTGAAGAATTACACTATATAAATGAAGCTGTAAATAAAAAATACATGCAATTGGATTTAGATTATACGTATAATGATGAAAATGATCCAAACCGCTTTTATTACCGTAGTGATCATTTTAATTTTGCTAAAAATGGCATTCCAATTATATTTTATTTTAATGGCGTACACGCTGATTATCATAAAGCAACCGATACTGAAGAAAAAATCAATTACGATGTACTTATGAAAAGAACACAATTGGTGTTTTTAACAGCTTGGGAAATTGCCAATCGTGAGGAACGTTTAAAAATTGATTAATTTTTTTTAGAAAATTAGAATTGATAAAAAACCTAAAACTAGAACCCTAAAAACCCAAGTATTTACGCAATAGTTGACATAGAAACCACTGGTGGTAAGTTTAATGAAGAAGGCATTACAGAAATTTGTATATATAAATACGATGGAAATGATGTGGTAGATAAGTTTGTGAGTTTGGTAAATCCAGAAAAACCGATTCAGCCTTTTGTTGTCCGTTTAACTGGAATTAACAGTAAAATGTTGCGCAATGCGCCAAAATTTTATGAGGTTGCAAAACGGATTTTAGAAATCACATCAGGTTGTGTGTTAATTGCACATAATACCAGTTTTGATTACCGTATTTTAAGAACAGAGTTTGACCGTTTGGGTTATGATTTTAAAATTGACACTTTGTGTACAGTACAATTAAGTAAAAAGTTGATACCAGATTTGCCTTCTTATAGTTTAGGTAAATTATGTAAATCTTTAGGAATTCCTGTTGCAAGTAGACATAGAGCTGAAGGCGATGTAATGGCAACCGTACAATTGTTTTCTTTATTGTTGCATAAAGATGCCGATAAGAAAATTGTAACTGAAACAATTAAGCCAGTAGATAATATAAAATTAGCAACACGATTACAAGATATTTTAGATAGCTTACCCGAAAAAACAGGTGTTTTTTATTTACACAGTATTCATGGTAAAATTTTATATATTGATAAACATATAAATATTAAAAAAGGCGTTAATAATTTATTTTTACGAGAAGCAAAAAAAATACAGAAACTCATTTCTTTTACTAAAACTGTTACCTTTGAATTGTTAGGAAATGAATTGATGGCTAATTTGAAATTATATAAAGAATTGCAATTGCATCGACCAACGTATAATAAGTTTGTAAAAGCAATAGATATTAAAACGGAGTTTACCAATGATAATATGATTATACTTGATAAAGGGCGACACGTGTCAGAAAATGCGGTAATACTCATTGAAAATGGAAAGTATATTGGCAATACATTTGTAGATTTGAATTATCAAGTAAATAATATCGAAATTTTACGTAATTTAGTCACATCGGAAAAAGAAGATAATAATAACCGACAAATGATTAAACATTACTTACAACAGTTTAAAGTGCAAAAAATAATACGATTTTAATTTGGATACAAAAAGAACTAAAAAAGGTTGGAAATCTCGTCTTCATGAGATAATTTATGAAGCTGACACTAAAGAAGGAAAACTCTTTGATGTTGTTTTGTTATTTTTAATATTGGCTAGTATAATATTAGTTATGTTGGAGTCTGTCAATAGTTTTAATAATAAATATGCCGATTTTTTAAATAAAGCCGAATGGGTAATTACCATTTTATTTACTTTGGAATATTTTGCACGAATCATATCTATAAACAAACCAAGTAAGTACATTTTTAGTTTTTATGGCGTTATAGATTTTTTATCAACAGTACCAAAATACTTAGCTGTATTTTTTGTAGGTACACACGCATTGGTTGCTTTAAGAGCCTTACGTTTGTTACGTGTATTTCGAATTTTAAAACTTGCTCGATTTATTGGTGCAAGCAATCAGTTTTCAAAAGCATTGAAAGCAAGTAGGGCTAAAATATTGGTTTTTTTAAGCTTTGTTATAATACTTTGCATCATTTTGGGTACTATAATGTATATGGTAGAAAGTGATGAAAGTGGATTTACAAGTATTCCAAGATCTGTATATTGGGCAATAGTAACTATGACAACTGTTGGCTATGGAGATATTGCACCAATTACACCATTAGGTCAATTTATTGCATCCCTAATAATGATTTTAGGTTATGGAATAATTGCTGTTCCTACCGGAATTGTATCTTCAGAAATGACCAAATCAGAATTGCATATAAACACACAATCGTGTCCAAACTGTTCTACCGAAGGACATAATGACAACGCCGAGTTTTGCTTTGATTGTGGCGAAAAATTACATTAATTTTAAGAGTCTTTTATGAGTAATGAACCAAAAGTTACAGGAATTGGAGGTGTTTTTTTTAGAACCAAAAACCCTCAAAACACAAAAGAGTGGTATGCTAAAAATTTGGGGATGACTGTCAATGAATATGGATCAACTTTTGAATCTAGAAATGTAGACAATCCAGATGATATAAATTATTTAAATTGGAGTCCGTTTGATGAAAAAACGAATTACTTTGAGCCATCAAAAAAGGAATTCATGATAAATTATCGTGTTCAGTTTATTGAAAAACTAGTTGAAAATTTAAGAAATAATGGCGTGATTATAATTGATGAAATTGAGGAATTCTCATATGGTAAATTCGTGCATATTATGGACACGGATGGGAATAAAATTGAATTATGGGAACCTGTGGATAAAGTTTTCACAGATTTAAAGAATGCATCAACTAAATAAAGTCATACTTTTAAAGTTTAAATTGAAAGGTTTTTCGAGTCTCAATTATGGATAATAATAAATATGTAATAAGTGTCGTTGGCACAACAGCAATTGGCAAAACTGCCTTAGGCATACAATTGGCAACGTATTTTAATGCAGAAATCATCTCAGCAGATTCACGACAGTTTTTTAAAGAAATGGAAATTGGTACCGCAGTACCTAGTCAAGAAGAATTGACAGCAGCTAAACATCACTTTATACAGAATTTATCCATTTTTGATAACTACTCTGTTGGCGATTTTGAAAAAGAGGCACTTACTAAGATTGCTGAATTACATGAGAAAAATGATATTGTAATTCTTTTAGGCGGCAGTGGTTTGTATGTAGATGCTGTTTTAAAAGGTTTGGATTATTTTCCAAAAGTTACTCCAAAAATACGAATAGATTTAAAAAAGCAATTAGCTGAACAAGGTATTAAACATCTGCAAAATCAGTTGCTTAAGCTGGACGAAGTTTCTTATAAAAACATAGAAATTAGCAATCCTCAGCGTTTAATAAGAGCTTTAGAAATATGTATAGGAACAGGTAAACCGTACGCATCATTTTTAAACAAAAACAAGAAAGAAGCACGTAATTTCTCGACCATTAAAATTGGCTTGAAAGCAGATAGAGAAATTATCTACAACCGCATAAACCAGCGCGTAGATAATATGATTGAAAATGGGTTAGTAAAAGAAGCGAAGTCTGTTTATAAACATAAAGATTTAAATGCCTTACAAACTGTTGGCTATAGAGAATTATTTTTATTTTTTGATGGAGAAATCACTTTAAAATTTGCCATTGAAGAAATTAAAAAAAATACTAGACGATTTGCAAAAAGACAAATAACGTGGTTTAAAAGAGATACTGATATTCAATGGTTTAATTATAATGATTCTAGCCTTGAAATAATTAAATTCATTACGCAGAGTAGGAATTAAAAAACTGGAATTCAATTGCCAAACTGCATTTTTTATTTATGTTGTTTTTAATGATATTAAATAGAGTAGAGGAAGTAAAATAAATCAGTTTAGTTAAAAATTATATAATAAAAAATCACTTATTTAAATTCAACGCATTAAGAATTTGTGTTTCATTTTCTTGAACTTCTTTATGAGAATTAAAAATGTAAAGAATTTCACCTTTTTTATTTACAATATAAACCACTTTACTTGTATTTGATTTTAATAAGGATTTTTTAAAACCAAACAATTTTCGGACTCTTTTTTTATGATCCGATAAAAGCGAATAATTTATTTTGTTGTGAAGAGAGTAATTATTTAGAGTTGTGACATAATCTGAACTTATACCAGCAATTTTTGCATTTAAGTTGCTAAATTCATTAAAAGAATCTCTAAAGTTACATATATCATCATTGCAAGTTGGTCTACTTTCATGTTTGAAGAAAAAAAGGATGAGACATTGTTTGTCTTTATAATCTTTTGAATCGAATGAATGGCCTTTATCATCTGTTAAGCTAAATGATGGAATTTTATCACCAACGCTTAAACCTTTTATTATAATAGTTTCATTTTTATTAAATGAAAACATTAAAAATAAGACAATAGTAATGTGTATGAAACGCATGATTGCTAAAAATTAGTTGTTTAAATAGCTATTTTAATATGTAAAAGTATTGCTATTTATTAAATTGTTATGTTAATTATATAATAATTAATAAAACCGACTCTTTTTTTATTTTTTATTACTAATTAAATTAGTTAATATAGTTACAAAAATCACAACAGAAATTGAGCTTAATGGCATTAAGATTGCTGCAATAATTGGAGATAATTGACCAGTAACTGCAAAGTACATTCCAATGATATTGTAAAGAAAAGATAATGCAAAACTTGCTTTTATTATTTTTATTGTTTGCTTAGTTAAGTTTAAAAAGTGTGGCAGTTTGTTAAAATGTTTAGCATCTAAAATGGCATCACAAGCAGGTGAGAAAACATTGGTGTTTTCTGAGATTGCAATACCAAAATTACTTTGAGCCAAAGCACCAGCATCATTTAATCCATCACCAATCATCATTACGTTTGAACCTTTGTCTTGAAGCTCTTTAATATAAGCCAGTTTTTCTTTTGGTTTTTGATTAAAAACAAATTGCGTTCCTTTGGGTAGATTCTTTTGTAAATAATTTTTTTCACCTTCATTATCACCCGATAAAATAATTAAATTATAATTTTTGGATAGTTTATTAAAAACAGTATTTAAACCAGTTCTATAGGCATTTTTAAAAATAAAGCGGCCTTTTAAAATGCCATCAATTTCAATGTAAATAGCGGTTTCATTTTTATGACTTAAAGGCGCTTTTAAAAATGTAGACGAACCTAAAATGATTTGTTTATTGTCAACTTCGCCTACAATACCTTTGCCAAGTAGTTCGTTAAAGTGACTAATTGTTTTCTCTTTTGATTTTGGCAAAAAATCATATAACATTCTATTTAATGGATGGTTAGAAGATCTAATAAGACTCTTAATACAGTTTAATTCTTCCATTGTAAGTGTAATACCTTCAAAGCTAATATTGGTATTTTTGTTTGTGGTGATTGTACCTGTTTTATCAAATATAATGGTGTCTATTTTTGCACTTTGTTCAATTCCATCTGCATTTTTTAAATAAAATTTACGTCTTCCAAATATACGTAACATATTACCCAATGCAAATGGTGCGGATAATGCTAACGCACAAGGACACGCAATTATCAATACCGATGAAACTACATGAAACACTAAAGACTTATCCGTAAAATACCAATATAATCCAGCAATAAAAGCAATAGCCAAAATAATATAAGTAAAATACTTACTTAAAGAATCTACTAAATTTTTTATACCAAAATTAGAATCCTTTTTAAAAGCATCGTTAGACCATAACTGCGTTAAGTAACTTTGTTGAACCGATTGTAAAACATCCATTTCTATTGCGCCAGAAAGCTGTTTTCCGCCAGCAAATAACTTATCTCCAGATTTTTTTGAAACAGGAACAGATTCACCTGTTACAAAACTATAATCAATGTTTACATTACCCTTAATTAAAATACCATCAACAGGTATTAATTCTTCATTACGAATTAATAAACGATCGCCTTCTTTTATTTTATAGACTTCAATGCTACTTTCTTGACCGTCTTTAATTAAAGTAACTGCAATTGGGAAATACGATTTATAATCACGCTCAAAAGACAGATAATTATACGTACGTTGTTGGAAAATTCGACCAAGCAAAAGGAAAAAAACCAAACCAGTTAAACTGTCAAAAAAGCCAGAACCAATATCAAATAAGACTTCAATTGTACTCCTTATAAATAAAACAGATATACCTAATGCTATAGGCACATCAATATTTAACATTTTATGTTTTATACCTTTATAAGCCGATATGAAATAATCTTTTGCTGAATAAAAAACAACGGGCAATGAAAATAAAAACATTAGAAACCTGAATAAATGTTTGTATTTCTCAAGCCAAAAACCATCGTTTTGGAAATACTCTGGAAAAGAAAGTAACATTACATTACCAAAACTAAAACCTGCTATAGCAATTTGATAAATCAACGTTTTATTTGATTTATGCTTGCCACTTTCTGCGTCTTCTAAACTAATATAAGGTTCGTATCCAATTGAGCTAATAAGTTCTACAACCTTTTTTAAGGATATTTTTTGATTTTTAAATGTAATTCGGATTTCTTTTTTTGGAAAATTCACAGATGAAGCAACAATACCTTTGTGAATTTTACTTAAATTTTCTAAAACCCAAATACATGAACTGCAATGCATACTTGGTGTGTAAAATTGTACAACAGATGTTTCATCATCATTAAACTCAAGTAATTTTTCAGCAATTTCTGGAGTGTCTAAATAATTGTATTTTTCTTTTATTTCATTTGGTATTGTACCAGGATTTTGTTCAAAATCATAGTAACAACCTAACTCATTTTGATTTAATATTTCAAAAACAGTCTTACAGCCATTGCAACAAAATTTTTTCTCGTTGATGATGTATTGATCGTTAGGACAATCGAGTCCACAATGATAACAATTATTTTTCTCCATAAATACAGCTACAAAGTTCGGTATAATTTTGTTTAATTTGATATAAAAAGTGCTATAATTTATGTAATTTTGAAGTGCTTAAAATTATTATTATGGCTAATTGTGAAAAATGTATTGTTAGAGAATTAAATTCGTTAAACACTTTAAATGATGATGAATTAAATGAGATTTCAATGCACAAAACAACACTATCCTTCAAAAAAGGAGATTCTCTTTTTGAAGAAGGGACGCATTTAAATGGCGTTTTTTGCTTAAGAAATGGAAAATGTAAAGTCACTAAATTATCACCAAACGGGAAAGATCAAATTGTGCGTTTTATTAAGAAAGGAGAATTAATTGGGCAACGGTCTATTATAATAGGATCTTCTGCACATCTTACAGTTACTGCTTTGGAAGATATGCAAGCGTGTTTTATTCCAAAAAAAAGTATTCAAAAACATTTTATGGAGAATAGGAACTTTTCTTTAGATATTACAAAATCAATTTGTACTGATTTGGATAATGCTAATTTAACAATTTCAAATATGGCACAAAAAAGTGTCAAAGAACGTTTAGCTGATACGCTTTTGTCTTTTAATAAAGATTTTGGTTGCGATACAGAAGGTTTTTTAAAGCTAGTTTTAACAAGAGTGGAAATTTCAAATGCCATTGGAACTGCAACAGAATCAAGTATTAGATTACTTTCTCAATTTAAAAAGGAAGGGCTTGTTGAGTTGAAAGGAAAACGAATTAAAATTTTAAATAAAACCAAATTAAAACAAATTGCAGAAGGTTATTAATTAATAATAATCCATTTAATTATGGCATAATTTATGTTTAATTATTTATAAAAAAAACAATACATGAATTTAGAAACACCACTTATTTCAGTTCAAAAATCTGCTAAAGATTTATATGAATTTTTAATAGACTTTAAAAATTTTGAACGTATAATGCCTCAAAATACCGATAAGTTTGAAATTAAAGATGATGGCTTTATTTTTGCCTTAAAAGGGATGCCAACAATAAAATTAAAATTAGATGAGAAAATACCACACAGTAAAATTGTATTAGGTTCTGCTGCTGAAAAATTCCCATTTACCTTGACGGCAATTATTGTAGAAGATGATACAAAGTCAAAAGTAAATTTTAGTTTTGAAGGAAAATTCAATCCTATGATAAGTATGATGGTTAAAAAACCGTTGCAAAAATTTATTGATACCTTAAGTGAGAATTTAGAGAATTTAGAGAAGTTAACTTAAACGATAACTTTTATTTTTCTACAAAATCATTTTCGCAATTCAAACCAGCATCTTCTATTATAAATCCGTTACTAATCATTTTTGTTCGCGATGATTTTCCCGAGCAATATTTACTAGAACCTGCACCAAAAATAATTTGATTTTTCACATTTTGTGAGCTCCATCCAATTAATAATGCATCGTAATTTTCTACCGAAAGTCTTCCGCCTGAAAACATACCTTGTGCAAATTTCAAATTTGTTATATTCCATTTAGATAAATTTTGATCAAAATCATGAGCTAAAATAAACATGCTTTTCATATCTATAGCATTTACTGTATTCCAATTACTAAGGTCTTGATTGAATTTTTTATCACCTTGAAACATTAATGAAAATGTTTTTACATTTTCCACATTCCAATCATTAATTTTTGAATTAAAATTAATTGCTTGGGAAAACATCATTTTCATATCTATAACACTTATGGTATTCCAATGATTTAAATCTTTATTAAAGCTGATTGCTTTTTGAAACATAGCACGCATAGTTCTTACTTTAGATGTATTCCATTGATTAATGTTTTGGTTAAACAAAGTGGCTTGGCTAAACATAAAAGACATGTCCATCACATTAGAAGTGTTCCATTTGTTAAGTGGTTGATTAAATGTTCTTGCTCCAGCAAACATACCTGCCATATTGTTTACTGTTGAAGTGTCCCAATTATTAATATTTTGATTAAAAGATGAAGCGCTTTCAAACATACCATCTAGGTTTGTAAGATTTGAAAGATTTGGTACATCTTTAGCCAAACCTTCTAAATTTTCACATCCCCAAAATGCATTACGCATTGAAGTCCATTCTTGATTGCCCCATTGATTAATTTCAATAAGTTTCAATTTATCGCCTTCATTATTAAAAGCAATTCTAGGAAAATCACCACTAATTCTAATTGTGTAGATACCAGGCTTTCCATAATTATAAGTCACAACGCCTTTAATATTAAATTGATCAAAAACACCATCATTATCCCAATCTACTTTATAATTAAAGAAACCTTCATAAGCAGGAATTTTAATTGATGAACTTCCAGAAACACCATAATTTTCTGTATCCCATGTGGTTACAAAATCTTTTACAGATAGTTTGGAATCACCATTATTAGCAATTAGATAAAGCGGCAATGTAATAAAAAACAGAAAAGTAAATATTAGAGCTTCTTTTTTCATAATAATTGTTTTTTTGTTGTTAGTGTTGTTTAAAGAAAACTATATTCCTTAATTACAATACAAATAACAACCAATTATTGTTTATAAAAAAAAGTAGTTTGTAACTGAACACTTATAGTTTGTAATTGTAAAATAAAGTGACTTGTAACAAAAAAAACACTCCAAAAAGAAGTGTTTTTACTAGTTGTAACCTTTATTTTATCGCTTTAATGTAAAATGCCCTTTTACTTGCGATTTGTCAGAAAATTGGATTAAATACCAATAATCGTTTGTAGGCATTTGGATACCTCTATAAGTTCCGTCCCAACCAATATCGGTTGGTTTTAATTGTGCTAGCACTTTTCCAAAACGATCTACAATAGAAATGATAGTAATCGTTTTGTAATGGTTTGTTGCTGTCCAATATTCATTTTCTCCATCACCGTTTGGTGTAAAGAATACATCGGCATTGGTTGCTTTTTCTGTTTTGAAATGAATTTCATCACAATTTATGGCTTCTCCTAAAGTATTATACGCAATTACGGTTATGTAATAATCTAAATTCTCTAACCAATTTGTTGCTGGTATGTATTCCGTTACATTTCCTAAATCCGTTAAATTTTCAATGTTTGTTCCTCCTGAAAAAACAGTTCCTATATTGATGTAATATCCTGTTGCATTTGGAACGGCATCCCAAGTTATTGGTGTGTTTAATAACACTTGTTCTTGGTTATTGTCTATGGAAAATATTTCGGTACAATCTGGTAATACTACATCTACAATTCCAGCTGTTGTAAAAGTAGTTATTGGCGAATTTATTGCGTCACCATTGGCATTAGTTGCTATAATTGTAATATAATAGGTTGTATCTGGATCGAAATCGAAATTTGGATTATACGTTGTAACATTTCCAACATTGGTGTTTAAAACATCACTTCCGCCTGGTATAGTACCAATTATAATAATGTAATCTGTTGCGGTATCACTTGGTGTCCATTCTAATGTAATATCGGTATCAACATCGGTTTCACCATCTGTAGGATTGATTAATTGTGTGCTGTCTGGAACAGTTGCAATAGTTTCCGTTGTAAAACTGGTTTCGGTACACGCTGTTGCGTTTCCTACTGCATTGTATGTGATTACCGTTACAAAGTATATTTGATTTTCAAGAAAATCGGTTGGTGGATTGTAGGTTGTGATT